>WQVV01000004.1 GCA_009785665.1 Defluviitaleaceae bacterium | reverse complement strand
GCGAGTAACCCCTGTTATTAGCTTAAACTCGCTATCTTTCAATTTTTCTATTTTTTCGTATGCGTTCATTTTTCTCACCCTGCTCCATTTTACCAAACTTTACGGTTGTCGGACAGGTCTATTATACTTCCGCCTGTTGTTGGTTGCAAGTTTTCTGTGATTTCTTCAAAGGCGATTGCACAGCGGCATTGTGGGTGTGCAGGTGGTAATTTAATTCCGTTTGGGAAGAACGCATTCAAATTTACAATTGTGTTGTCTAGCGGTGCGCATATGGGGCATACGCGCTCATCGGCGGCGGTTAGCCAGCGTTTACGAACATCTCCTAGGAAGCCTTGTTCTTGTGCGGCTATTGTTGCGCCGTATGCTCCTTCGTTGTACGCCATTGCTAATTCTGTTCGGGCTATGCTCATGGAGCGGTAGCGGTGTTGCCTTGCCGCGTATGTTGCCGCTAATCGGTTTGCGCGTTCTTCTGCGGCGCGGGAAGATATGCCCGATTCTACACCTGCAAGCCAGACTGCATTCCAATATCGAAAGTTTGCTTGCGCTTGCGGAACAGTTAGGGCGTGTTGCCACTACGCAAACGGCACGCTTTTTGGTCAATTTTCCGCCACTCTGCGTCGGGATTTCACTTGCGTCCGTCTAGGACGCGGCGCGAAATCCTCCTTGATTGGCGAAAAATTGCCGCAAAAATCGTGCCGTTTGCGTAGTGGCAACACGCCCTAATCCAATTGTAGGTCGGATAATTCGGGCAAGTGTGTCTGGGGGCATTGCTTCGTAGTGCGAGGCTTGCGCTATCATTGCTTTAATTGCTTGGATTGCGTCGCGTTGCTCGTTCGATAGCATTGTGATTAATTCCGCGCCGCGTTGTTGAATATATTCCTGCGTTGCGATTATTGCAGGGTCGTATAGCAGAAGTGGGAATTGCCGCCGCCGTTCTTCCGCCGCATGTAACATTGTTCGTTCCCATTGGGGCGCGAGGTGGTTATTGACCAGCGCGGCATATTCTTGTTGCCATTGCGAGAGAATTTCATTCGACGGATTCCACGAAGCAATCATGTTTTTTATTTCGGCGTAGCTTATTGCAGATTGTTGCTCTGCCCAGAAGCTTACTAGAAATTCAATCGCCTTTGGTTCTTCAACGTCTAAAAATGAGCGAAGGCGTTGAAGGGTTTCTTCTTTGATGTCGCTTGATTTTCTTATGGTGAAGTAGCTACTAGAGGGTTTTCGGGCAACTATGGGTTTTCTTATTTTAAATAATGCCACGGATTACCCCTCCTTAATGCGGCACGTTCTTGCTTTCAGTGGTCACAGGTGGTGGTACGGTAGGTGTCAATCCTCCTGTTCGCGTGAACTGCGCTTCGGGTGTTCTTGATGTATTGCCATATGCAGTCATTGGGTCGCGCTCGGGAAGGTCGGCAACCATGCGCAGGTGGTCTTCAAGATTTTCGTCTGGAGTGATTAGACCGCTCAAAACTGTGTGCTTCAAGAACTCGCCCAGTTCACCTAGGTTTTGGGTTTCAATCTGACCGTTGATGAGTTCTGGGTATGCGGTTATGCCTTTGAATGCGTCGCCGTTCATTTGAATTAGGCGTGGTATGGCTTGGCTGTTGAACACTTCACATATCATGTTTAGAAAAGTTCCCATTGCTATGCCGAAAAGTTGTGTCTTGTCGCTTGAAAGCGCGAAACTGCCCACTTTCTCATGTCCAAGTAAAATGAAATCGGCTAAAAATGTCATTGCAATGCGATTGTCGTAACGCTGAATAACTGCATTAGTATCAAACTGTCGCTTTCCCCCTGTAGAAACGAGTTGGAAGTTCCAGCCGTGAGGTAATACAAGTCCTTCGCTTTCGTCACGGCGTATTTTTCGCACAATGTTTTCAGCCGCGACCAATTGGTCGGTGGGGTTGCCTTCGTGGTCGTATAGTTCTACGCCTACAGGTGGCTGAATATAGGGATAACCTGCGAGGTCGCGTTCAATTCCAATTCCTTCATATTCGCGAACGCGCCGTTTGAAGTACCAATCTTGATATGCGTTGCGAAGGAGGCTACGCCCTTCGGGATTGGATTTACGGCTTCGAGTTTTGTTATCTCTGTTGGGACTTCGTTGCCTTGGCATCACCTCACCTGCCTTTTAATACATTGCACAAGGAAAAGCCCCGCATGGGGCAACCTTGGTTATTATCGTATTAGCTGTTGCGTATTCATCGCGCTCTTAATCTGCATCGCCCAACAACTCTAAATTGGGATAGCAGAGTTTTTTACCGTTTCGCAATAAAAATATATTTTCCGTGCAATCAGTTGAATTTATAAACCGTTGTACGATAACATCGCAATATTTGGGGTTGTACCGCTGTCAAGTGCTTTCCGAAAATATATCCTCTTGAAAATGTAAAAAACCCCTATTTCACACATCAAACCGTGTAAATTAGGGGCTTTGCGGGATGTTTTAATTTCTTATGCCGGCGAATAGAACCACTACCACACCAAATTTTATGGGCTTGCTAATCTTGCTACATATTTATCGCAAACAACCGAAAATCCGATTTTTGCAAACAAGTCAACCGCACCTGTTTGTACGGTTACTTTGGATACGCCTTGAGCTGACAAATCAGACAATGCTCGTTTAATCATAACCGAAGCAAGCCCTTTCTTTCTATAGTCAGGAAGGGTATGCAGCAGTTCAATACACGCCGAGCCATCCGTTATCGTAAGCATGGATGCCGCTGGAACGCTTGCGGAACTTGCCAGATACATGGTGACGTTGTTTTGGTCGTGGATTTCTTCCCATTCTTCATCAGTATATAAATCCCCGAAATATCCACGATTTATTGCCGTCCAATGCTTCAATTCCTCCAGAGTACGCACCACAGAAATATTGATTTTGCTATCTTGTGACAAATCCACTCCATAATCTGCTATATCCATTATTAACATTGAATCCTCTTGGCTTATAGAAAACCCACTGTTCTTCAAGGCTTCAAATAAGATGTCATCTTTTACGAGTTCATAATGATTGCCAACCTTTTCAGATTTAATGAGATGTGTTAGATTACTTGCAAATTCATGATGATTTTTTTTAACGGTCACATTAAAAATAACCATGGTTGGCCTTAATGTTTCTCTCGTGATGTATGAATAGTTTCTTTCCCGCACAACTTCAAAGCCGGTGGGTGCTGCCAGCATTTCGCAATATATGTTGAACCCATGTTTGCATAGTGTTAAATCGTCTATATTAACCTTCTCTTTTTCAGGCAATAGAATTGTCATTACGCATTTATTGCCGCCGCAAACAATGCTCTCGACAAGTTCCATTTTAATATCATCACCGAACGCAACTTGGAAAGGGCGGCCTGTATGTCCAATGGTGCAGCAATGGCAAAATATATCTGACACCACAGTATCTGTATGTTTAGCAAGCCAGCAATGGCAACCCTTACCGCAGCCTCCTATGTCCGTAGAATCACCCAGCGGCTTTGTCATATACAATACATTACCACGAAGTTCCATGACATCTGCATCTCCGTATTCATCAAGATGCCATTGCCTTTGAGCATCTACAAACTCCGCCAAGCTGTTGCTTTTGTCATAAATGTATCTGTATGCCTTGCCGATTTTTTCGTAATCACCGCCGCAAGGACAAAAGTTTGCCATCATCTTTTGCAAAAAATCTTTATCATTAAGTTCATCCAAGCTATTTGTGAATTTTCCAAACCAATCCGACAAACATTCATGTTTGTTTACCATACTTTCAATATCACCAAAAATACGCTCACGCGCATCTTTGCCATATTTCGTTTCAACAGCATCAGCAAGCTGTGAAAGCCATTGTTTGTTCATTTCATGCCTCCTTGTTTTGGCTGGTTTACTTGCTCAAATTAAATTGAAAACGCCCGGTTTTCTCGCAAACATAAGGCTTGCGGTCTTTGATATACGCATACTCCGGCAAACGAGATAATGCGTTGCGCATTGTATATAAGGCTACATCCTCATTGCCGTTTTTTATTAAGTAAGTGCGGTTTAAGTGGTCAATGATATATTCTTTTTGGAGCATAATTTCCGGCTCTGCAATTTCAAAAGGCATATCGGAAAGAATGAGCCAATAATATTTCTGAACACCATTATGGCGACGTTTATCATCAAAGTGATTGTTGTACATATCAATTTGCTTTTTAATCCAATCGCGGTCATCTGTGACGGCAAAAGATAAAAAGCGCAACACCATCATTCCTGCGTCAAAGCAGTCTGCATAATGGCAACTTTGGTAGCCAAAACAAGTTTGCTTCAAGCGGTCTGTTGTCACCTCAATCATATGGGCAACTTCATCGTCTGGTTGGAATAAATGCAATAGGCGAATTATCTCAAACTCGTAAGCATTGTCAGCAACGATATTTGTTTTAGGCGACATGGGAATAATCGTTTGAAGTTTCTTTCCATTATTGTGCGGCGGAATATAAAATTTTGGATACGCATACGCATCAAAGGTTCTTTTGCGTCCGTCGGTTATTCTGTTTTCACGTAACTGACGAGCAATGTTTAATTTTTGCACATCGTTAAACGTCATGCCCCTAATAAGGGCGCGGTTGGTCTTAATCATTAGCTCATAAGCTGTCATAGGCTCAACCACAGAGTAGGACGAACACCGCCGTCAACTCTATACACATCATCACCGCAAAGAAACAACTCGCCTACATATCCTATGCTGCCAGCAGTATGGCTCACATGACCGGGAGAGCGTAGCCACCACCAATTATCTTCCCCCTTAGCATTTTGAACCTTTCGCGCATCATTATATTGGTCGTAGATGCAATCGCCATATTGCAAATGACAGTTATCATCGCAGGGCGCAATTCCGTCATGTTCTTTCCAGTACCAGCCTTTTTTGTTTTGCAAATCGCCACTATCGCCAAAATATCGGACAACCTCATCATAGCTTAACAAAAATATTTTATCGAATGTAGAATTGCCGCACCTTGCGTCATACCACGGATTATTACGGTCGCTCAGTTTTGTTTTTACTATCTGTGATTTTTCTGCTGGAACAAACTTGTCGTAAAATTCGTTGTTTAGATATTTCCTTATGTTGCTATTTTCCCATGTGATGTCAGCCATGTGGTCGTTATAAGGGGCTTTGCCGATTGTGGTTTCCGTGATAATAAGTACGCTGTCATTATTTGCTTGCAACACACGCCACTCATAATTTCCAAAATTCATTAAGTCACCCTCTTTAACCGTGTTTGGCGATAATATCGAATCAATTGAGCAATTTAAGAGTTTTGCCAACAACGGAAGCAATGCTGTTTCTGGCAAAGTGTGACCGTTTTCCCATTTACTGATTGCCTGTGCGCTGATACCTAATTTTTCTGCCAACTCATCTTGAGTAAATCCGTTTCGTTTACGCAGCAATAAAATTTGGTTGCCTACGCTAATATTATCTAACATGAAGCACCTCCCGCATTCTGTTTCTTTCGCACTTACCTTTCGGACAAATCCATGTTAGCAAAAATTAAATGGACTTACCATACTGGGTAGGTTGCGTTTTCAATTAAAAAATCAACCTGCGGTTAAGTTTAGAAATTTTATGCTAACTATATACTAAAAACTTTTGAGATGAAGCGTAAATATGAAGATACCGCAGGGGCAAGTGCTTAATGAACTATCTTGTACAACTTGACATTGATAATCCGCATTTAGGAATTTACGAAAGTGTTATTAAAATCGGAAAAAGGCACAGTAATGACAATATTTTTGTGCAAACGATTGAAATTGATGAAGTATGAGAAACACCGACTATTGGCAGCAACGGTTTGAAGCAATAGAGGAAATGACAACAACAACGGGCGAAAATCATATTCAAAGCATGGAACGCATTTTCTCCAACGCGCAAATGGATTTACAAAATCAAATATCGGGCTGGTATAATCGCTTTGCAACAAACAATCAAATTGACCTTGCAGAAGCTCGCCGCCTGTTAAATGCTAATGAGTTAGCAGAATTTCGCTGGACTGTTGAAGAATACATTGACTATGCGAAACAAAACACGGTAAGCGGGCAATGGATAAGACAACTTGAAACGCATCCGCACGGGTGCATATTTCCCGCCTTGAAGCCCTGCAACTCCAGACCCAGCACACGATGGAGCGGTTATTTGGCAATCAGTTAGATTCCGTGGATAGTCTTATGAAACGGCAATTCCTTGACAACTTTTATCACCCAATTTTTGAAGTTCAAAGCGGTTTTAATATCGGCTGGGATATTGCTGGCATAGACGAAACACAAATTGAAAGCCTGCTACGCAAACCGTGGACGTTGGATAATCTCACATTTTCGGATAGAATTTGGAGAGATAAAGACCAGCTTGTAAATGAATTGCAAACACAGCTAACACAAGGTTTGATTACAGGAACGCCGTCAAATGTGTTAATTAATAACCTTGCTGACAAGCTAAATACCAGTAAGAGCAACGCCGCACGGCTTGTTATGACTGAATCGGCGGCGATTGTCGCAATCGCGAAAGAAGCGGTATATCGTGAATTAGAAGTTGAATTAATTAGAATCCTTGCAACGCTGGACAAAAAAACTTCGGAGATATGCCGCAAAATGGACGGTATTGTTATCCGAATAGATGATTACAAAGTTGGCGTTACCGTGCCTCCATTTCACCCATGGTGCAGAAGCACGACCGTTCCCCACTTTGACGATAACGTAGGACAACGGGCGGCACGGGACGAAGGCGGCAAAACATACTATGTACCAAACGAAATGAAATATCCCGAATGGAAGAAAACATTCGTTGACGGCGGCGATAAAAGCAACCTGCAAGAAATGGATTCTACGCTTAAATCCTTCACCGAAAAAGTGGATAGTATAAGCGGCATTACCCCCGGATATAGGGAAGTACTTATCCAGCGTTTCAACAACGGTACAAACAAAGCGAAAGAAGTTTTCAATCGCTTCGTACCAAACAACAGCGTTTCCACAGGAACGGCGAAGGGTGCATGGTATAGCCCTCGCGAAAAGCGTATTCACATGAACTTTGTCAACGACCTAAGCAATAAACGTGGAAGCGGTACAACCTTTTTCCATGAACAAGGGCATTTAATTGACTATGCCAACCGTGCAAGCAGTGAGCATATTTCCGCGCTTGATAGTACGCTTAACTTGGATTACAATAATTTAATAAGAAATACGATGAGGACGGCGGGAACAAAGCGCAAAACGGATGCATATAGGATTTTAGGGGAAGTAATGCGGGGAGAAGATAGGGAATTGCTATCTTCTGTTTCTGATATTTTACACGGGTTAAGCAGTACGGGAAACACAAGTAAGATAAAAGGGTATTACGGGCATTGGGACAAAGGCTACTGGAAGAGTATTCTACCAAGTACGGAAGCTTTCGCGCATTTGTTTGAAGCGCAATTTGACCCCGCACGCCTTGCGGTTCTGCAACAATACTTTCCCGAAACTATTAAAAAATTCGATGATATTCTAGGAGGTTTGATACAATGACAAGTAGAGATGAGTTTTTCGCAGATTGGACGGTTGACATAAATTCTGAAAAGTACAATGAAATAGACAACCGCTATTTCGATATTTTTGAACATTGGATTCCGCTTCAAATAATACCGCAAAGCATCACAATTGAGGAACTGGAAAAAGAGGTTGACGAAGCAATACGAACAGGTATTGACCTAGCCGAAAAATACGACACCAATAACGAATTTGATTCAGACCGTGTCGAGTAAATGCGATTACTTTTGCAAAAATGCAGGGTACTTTTTTGATTATCAATAACGGGTTAGTAACAAAACAATCACAAAGCCCTGTATTTTAGCGGCATTGTAATCACCATAACATAATTATTATAAAAAGCTGGATTATTTATGTATGAAAAACAATCCCGTTCTATTCAACACATTTTTCAAAATGTCAGTTGGTAGACGTTCTATAAATGATACAGTTCTAACCTCTGGGTCAACAGTTCTAATATGCTGGCATAAAATTACGCCTGTAGTTTTCGTCCTTGCATCTAATTTTAAGTCTAACGGAAAAGTGTTTTCAGTATTGCTGATTGGGCATACGATTATAAGTTTTGTCATGCGGTAATATTCTGCATTGCTTATTACAAGTGCAGGGCGCAAACCTTTTTGTTCGCGCCCTTTTGTTGGGTTGAAATCCATAATTATAATATCGCCTTATGTTGGGTTATATTTCACCATATTTTTTCACGTCCTACATCATCACCAAAGTCATATTCATCACATTTTAATTCACCGACATATCCATCGAACAACTCACTAAGACTGTCGTATTGTCTTGTAGTGTTGTTTTTTTGAAAATTTTCAACAGGCACTACAGATGTTTCAGCGTTTGGTATATTAGGACGGCGATTATCATATCTGACCGCAAATGCTTGGGACATTGAAATCACTCCTTTATAGGTCTATAACCTTATAGATAACATTATACGTTAGTCAATGCGCCTACGTCAATAATTGCCGCCTTCGGGCGGTTTTTATATGTCGCAAATTGCGGGCGATACCGCGTAAGCGTCAAATAGAGCCGCCTCTGTACATACGCGGCTCTATTTGACGCTTACGATATTGATACATCAAGGGGTACACCGCAAAAGTTCCGTTTTCCGCTCCATTGCTGTGTTTTTCATATGCTATCATGGATTAAATCATGTTGCAAATGCTCTTGAAAATGGAGCAAAATCATTGTGTTACATGTCCAGCGGTTCAGTAAAATCAACAAAAAAAAGCGAAGATGAATTTCATCTTCGCGGAGAGGTCGGAATTATATTGTGCAAACCCCTGCAAAATTGGGGCTTTGCTCGAACTATGTAACACAATAGATATTATGTTACATGGGAGACTATCAACTTAATTAACTTAAATCTTAGGAGGAACTATCATGGCACTAACAGAACCAATCCGCGACCCGCGTCAAGTACAAGCGTTTCTCGCGTATTACCGTAACAAAGGGCATTTACGTAACCAAGTATTAGTCACAGTAGCACTGCACACAGCACTACGCATAAGCGACATTCTTCGCCTAAAATGCGAAGACGTTTACGACTTCGCAAACTGCCGCATTCGCAAAAGCATCACCCTCACCCTCACCGAAAAGAAAACAGGCAAAAACAAAATCATAGCCCTACACAAAAACATCATCAAAGCATTAGAATCATACTACCCGCAAGCAAAACAAGGCGAAGCACTAATAATCAATCTAAGTACAGGAAAATCAATCAGCCGAGTACATGCATACCGCCTAATAAGCGAAGCCGCCGACGCAATAGGCGTAATACACAAGGTAGGCTGTCACTCACTACGCAAAACTTTCGGCTACCACTCATGGAGTGGCGGAATGTCCCCCGTAATTCTAATGGAAATTTACAATCACAGTTCCTACGCCATCACCAAAAGATACATTGGTGTCTCGCAAGACGACCAAAATGCCGTCTATCTTGGAATAAACTACACCGTCAGCAATTCGCGCTGAATTTTTTCAATGTCTTCCAAAGGGCGGTTGCATTCTTCTGCTAGGGCGTGTTCCCATTTTTCCTATAATGTTGCTCATGTTTGTAACCTTTTACAAGTAAAGTTCGACAAAATATAAGTATAAGTCCGAAATGTATTTTAACATTATGCGTGTGTATGTCAACAAGTTTTTCCCAAAGCGTGTCTTTCCAAGTAGGGGCTAGAAAGACAAGAAAAAGTTGGCGCACCCCAAAGATTTTACGCTTACAAAACCGTCAACGAAAAGACTATCAATTTAATTAAAATTTTGGTATAATTAGGGAGATAAAGCGGAAAACTCTAATGAAATGGGAGACATGAGTTGAATGAGCGATATGGATAATACTAATCAAGATGTCGTGGACAACCCACGCATAAAGGGAATAGACATTACAGAAGAGATGCAGAAGTCGTATTTGGATTATGCAATGAGTGTTATTGTGGCGCGTGCGTTGCCAGATGTACGTGACGGGTTAAAGCCTGTTCACCGACGGATTTTGTACGCAATGAGCGAGTTAAACCTCGCGCCCAATGCGGCGTATAAGAAATCGGCGCGTATTGTGGGCGATACCATGGGTAAGTACCACCCGCACGGCGATTCTTCTATCTATGACGCAATGGTACGTATGGCGCAGGAATTTTCCATGCGCTATGTATTGGTTGATGGGCATGGAAACTTTGGTTCTATGGACGGCGACGCAGCGGCGGCGCATCGTTATACCGAAGCGCGTTTGTCGCGGCTTTCTATGGAAATGCTAACCGACATCGAAAAGGAAACGGTAGACTTCGCGCCCAACTACGACGAGCAGTTTTCTGAGCCAACCGTTTTGCCTGCCCGTTTCCCGAATTTGCTGGTAAATGGTTCAACGGGAATCGCGGTGGGAATGTCAACGAATATTCCGCCGCACAATTTGACGGACGTAATTACCGCCGTTTTGAAACGAATAGCCGACATGCGCGAGGGCGTAGAAACTCCAATCAAGGATTTGATTGACATAGTAAAAGCCCCCGACTATCCAACAGGCGGGGCGATTCTTGGCACAGAAAGCATTCGTGATGCCTACCGCACTGGACGCGGCAAGGTAATTCTGCGCGCCGACGCAACAATTGAGCCACTCGCTGGGCAATCTGGACGCGAGCAAATTCGCGTCACGGCGATTCCGTACCAAGTAAACAAGGCCAATTTAGTCAAAAAAATGGCCGACCTAGTAAAAGACAAAAAAATTGACGGCATAACCGATATTCGCGACGAGTCCAATCGAAACGGTGTTCGTATAATCATAGAGCTTCGCAAAGACGCTAACGCATCCGTAGTGCTAAACCAGCTTTACAAGCTATCGCCGTTACAGGAAAGCCACGGCATAATCTTGCTCGCCCTTGTCAAAAACGAGCCGAAAATTTTAAATCTATCGGAAATAATTGAGCATTACATTGACCATCAGAAAGAAGTAATCACGCGACGCACACAGTTTGACCTAGCCAAAGCCGAACGCCGCGCCCATATAGTAGAAGGTCTACTGCGTGCCCAAGACCACATTGACGAAATAATCGCGCTAATCCGCGCAAGCAGTGACGGCACGCAAGCCCGCGACCGCTTAATCGAAAAATTTGAGTTCACGCAAATTCAAGCGCAAGCAATCGTGGACATGCGTCTGCGCGCCTTGACTGGTCTTGAAAAGAAAAAGCTAGAAGAAGAATACGCCGAACTACAAGCCCTAATAACCGAGCTAAAACGAATCCTAAGCGACGAAAACTATCTACTACAAGTCCTAGACGAAGAGCTAACCAAAATCAAGGATAAATTCGGCGACCCACGCCGCACTGCAATAGTCTTCGACGCAGGGGACATCAACCTAGAAGACCTAATCGACGATGCACAAAGCGTAATAACCCTATCTCATTTGAACTACATCAAGCGAATCCCGCTAGACACATATCGCAGTCAAGGGCGCGGTGGACGCGGCGTAATAGGAATGCAAACCCGCGAAGAAGACTGGGTAATAGACCTATTTGTTGCAAACACCCACGACCATATTCTAGTATTCACAACACGCGGGCGGGCGTTCAGCTTGCGTGCCTTTGAAATCCCCGAAGCTGGGCGACAAGCAAAAGGAATGCCCTTAGTAAACCTGCTAAACCTAAGCAATGGCGAAACAGTAGCCGCAATGATTCCCGTAACCAAAAACGATTGGGACGGCTTCCTAATAATGGTGACGCGCAAAGGTCTAGTAAAACGCACCCCATTAAGCCAGTATTCCCGCATACACAAGGGCGGCATAAACGCAATAGTCTTCCGCGAAGATGATACTTTGATAGAAGTTCTACGCTCCGATGGCGAACGCGAGTTATTCCTAGCCACCAGACATGGTATGGCAATCCGCTTCCAAGAGCAACAAGCCCGCGCCGTAGGCAGAATGGCAATGGGCGTAAAGGGCATGACTCTACGCGAAAACGACGAAATAATAGGCGCGACCGTAGCAGATGGCCAAGTCCTATTAGTTTCCACCAATGGCTACGGAAAAGTAACCCCCGTAAAAGACATCAGAGGGCAAAACCGCGGCGGTAAAGGTTTAATCGTTTACAAGCCAAAAGAAAGAGTAGGTAGCCTAATAGGCATAGAAGCCGTATCCGAAAACGACGGGCTAATGCTGATAAACTCCGAAGGCGTAGTAATCCGTATCCGAATAGCCGATATTTCTGTACAAAGTCGCTATGCGTCGGGCGTAAAGCTAATCAACATGGACGCAGAAACAACAGTAGTTTCAATAGCCAAAATCCCCGACGACGATAGCGATAATAATGAAGCTGAAGTTGAGGCGACAGAGACAGCGGCACAGCCGCCTTTCGCCGATAACATGAATTAGCAGGCTTCATATACATCTCGAAGCCAGATACCATTTCCTAAACAAAAACCTTGGGCAATAGAACTTTTGTGAAAAAGTTCTACCCCAAGGTTTTTTTATAGGCTAGGAAATTGTTCATGGCTTTGAGATGTATACGGAGATTACCAATGCATGTCATCGGCGAAAAAAGTCTCACGCACAGAAAGAATCGCGCATAGCATAATGTGTCTTTGACTAATGTAGAGTTGTCGTTTATACTTTTTTTCTACAAGATTCAGCATTTTTGAGATTCGGGGGTAATGTATTATGCGTTCAAAAAGGGCGGATAAAGTGATTTTAAAAAGAAGAGTAAAATATTTTGCGTTATTTACAATGATTGTTCTTGCGGTGGGGGGCGTTGTGGCACTACAGTATTCTATTGGGGCGGAGAATGGCAATGGTAGAAACAGCGTGCCTACGGCTGTACCCTTAGCAGATTTTCCAGCAGCAGCGACAGCGGCACAGCCGCTTTACACCGATTACATGCAGTCAGAGCCAAATGTGCGTCTCGAAGCCAGTTACGAATATATTGTTGAGGAAAATCCCCCAAATGATTTAGATTATTCGGAGTTGGACAACAACGAGGATTACTACAACTATGATGAGAACTACGAAGACTACGAAAATTCATACGAGTATGCAGATTCTTCCGAGTACTACAATTACGAAGAAGAGTATTACCTCCCTGCATACCCAACATCAGAAGGAACAATTCCCACACGGATAGCAGGTCAGTATCGCGCTCCAATGATAGCCCTTACCTTTGACGACGGCCCAACATGGCTAACCCCATACCTACTAGACATCTTAGACGAGTACAATGTGCGCGTTACATTCTGCGTAATTGGCAACCTCGTGGGGCGCAACCCAAACACCATCTTACGCGCATTTAACGCAGGGCATGAAATAATTGGGCATTCGTGGAATCATCAAAACATGTCACGGCTTACCGAAGAAGAAATCACTGCACAAATTATCGACACCAGCGCGATTATTGAATATGTAACAGGTCAATCACCACCGTCAATGTTCCGCGCACCATATGGCGCAGTAAACACCCGTGTGTTCGACACAGCCCACGAACTTGGCTACTCCATACTTAACTGGGGCATAGACCCTCAAGACTGGTATCACCGCGACGAATACATCATCTACGACATAATTATGTACAACGCTCGCGACGGCGCGATTATCGTGCTACACGACAACCGCCAATCCACTATCGACGCAATGGCAATGGTAATCCCCTCGTTACTCTACCAAGGGTTTGAACTTGTAACCGCATCCGAAGTAATTTATCATGTATACGGACATTTCGACGCTGGTTTTGAGTTCACAGGAACAAGAAACCCACGTTGGGGCCCACGCCCACCCCGCGAATAACACTAAGGAACTGTCAAAAAATAACTTGAACATCTTCCTTGTCTTTTTGCACGATGTCTGCGTCAGCGGAAAGCCTTACGTGCCTTTGGGCACGCGCGGTTTCCGCTTCCTTGCCCTCGCACAAAAATCCTGCGGAATCTGTCCAAGTTATTTCTTGACAGTTCCTAAAACGCCAACTCTAAACCATCACGCGCAAAAATATACTTATCCCCCATAGCCACCGCCTGCGATTCAAAAATTTCCAACTCTTGGTCGCCGTACTCAAAGCCCAAATGCGTAAACATCATCTTCTTACACCCAGATGCCTCCGCCAACTTGAACCCGTCCTCCATAGTGGAATGACCCCAGCCCTTCTTATCCAGATAATCAATATCCGAATACGCCGCATCAAAGATTACCAAGTCCGAATCCTTACAATATTCAACCAACACGTCCCAGTCCTCCGACGACAACGCAGGCGTTTCGCTATCCAACAAATGCACCACAGACCAGTTGCCATCTGTTATATGAAATGATATAGTTTTGTCGGGATGCGCCGCCATAAACGGTGTCACCGTAAAGTCACCAACTTGAAACGGCACATCTGCATGTATTTCGATACACTCCACATTAGCAAACTTCACCATAGAAACAGGCCAGTATGGCGGCTGGAACAACCCAAAAATCTGCTCTTTAAGTGGTCTTTCGTCGCGGCTTAACGTGTAAATCCGAACAAGCTCGTCGGGACTATTTATCCACACCTTACTAAACACCGTTAGCCCAATCAAGTGGTCTACATGCAAATGGCTTAACAATATCTCAAATGGTTTGTCCTTACGCGAAAAAATCTTTGTCAACCTATCCATTTGCGCAATCCCACTACCAGCGTCCAAAATCAACACCTGTTCCTTAGTTTCAACAGCTATACAAGATGTGTTACTACCGTACTTAGATGCAATCTCTCGTGTTGTGGGCAACGACCCCCGACACCCATAAACTTTAATTCTCATAGTACTATCAGCCTTTCAAACAAGGTTTATAGATAAAATCCTCTGGAGGTACCATCATGATATGGAATAAAACCTACGAAACAGGCAACACACAAGTAGACAACGAACATCAAGAAATCTTCCGTCTGGTGCAAAAAGTAACTGATGCAGCCCTAAGCGACGAAGACGTAAAAGTAGAAGACACAATAGACTTTTTAGCCAACTACACCCTAAACCATTTTGCCAACGAAGAATCCCTAATGACAGAATCCAGCTACCCAGCAATGCCAATTCACAAAAAGCAACACGATGATTTCGTACAAGAAGTAGTAGCCCTACGCGCCCGCGTAGCCGCCGAGACAGACCGTGCGAAAATAGAAACAGAAATAAAAAACGTAATAGTAAACTGGCTAGTAGACCACGTACTAGGAAGCGACAAGCTAATGGCAAACCACTATCGAAAATTTAAAGGATAAAGATTAGAGATTTAAAAGATTAAGACCTTGAGGGGAGAACCTTTTCTGATGTCATATTCCCTAATGCGAAGCGAAAGGAATGTGAAGAAAAGGTTCTCCCCCCAATCCTCCCTCTCCAAAAAACTTTATTTCTGCGCCTGTACTTGAGTGGGGAGGTTGGTGAATGGGTTTGTTATTTTTAGTTTGGATTCTATTGTTTGTCCGTTGTGGAGGTCTTCAGAAAATAGGGTGTTGCAGTTGCTGTCCAGTGCCGACGCTAATATTAGGCAGTCGTAGTAAGAATATCCATATTTGTTGTTTAAGTTTATTGCGTCTATGATAATTTGTTCGGTTACTAATCGCACATCACACGATTTGATTATGTTTCCTATGAATTTTTTCAATTCCTTGCTTGAAATTTTGTACTTTTGGATATACACATTGCAAAATTCATTTAGTGCCTGCGTACTTGTTACACAGGTATATTTTTTGAACAGAGATATACTTGCGTCACGCTTTTGAGATTCTGTATTTGAATATAGATACACCAGCACGTTTGTATCAAGGAATACGGGCATTAGCTTCCTCCCTATCGAACTTCCAAACGCTTGTATCTACAGTCGGAGGGAATAGTTCGTCCCAGTCAACATCAATATCACCGTCATCGTCCAAAACGATGACTTTTATTTTTGCTCCGATTTTCCGACTATACTCGTCAGGTATTCGTATAAATCCATTTTCAGTCGTAGCCTCAAACTGATATGCAACCATAACAATCACCTCAAAAAAATTCCCCACTCATTTTTAAATTCCAACGTCAAAATTTGGTCAAGCTTTTTTAAAGCTTGCAGGGGTATTGGCGCGGGAAACGTTCGCTTGCGCTCGCTGCGCCACTGTGAACAGCGTCCCCAAGGTCTTAAATCTTTTGACTTTAAAATCTTTTGACTTTAAAATCTTTTGACTTTAAATCTTTTGACCTTAACTCCCTATCAGCGACGGGTCGGGGTTGCTGTCGTAGGCTTGGCGTATTGTTTCGTGAGTCTCGGCGAATGCCTTTAGTACTAAGGGGTCGAAATGGGCTGGTTGAGTTCTGCCGTCGCCTTTTAGGATTATGCTTAGGGCCTCTTTGTGGGATAGACCGCGCTTGTAGGTGCGGGGGCTTCTTAGTGCATCGTATACGTCTGCTACTGCTACTATTCTGGCGGATAGGGGAATTTCTTCGCCTGCGCGGCGGGCTGGGTAGCCTGTTCCGTCGAAGCGTTCGTGATGGTTTTCGGCTATTTCTATTGCTATGCCTAGTTGGCTATACTCATTTGGCATGAAGCTGGATATTTGACGCAGAAGGTCGCCGCCACCTTGAGTATGTGACTTCATTTGCTCGAACTCTTCGGCGGTTAGTTTGCCGCTTTTTTTTAGCACCGCGTCTGGTACGCTTACCTTGCCTATGTCGTGAAGAGGGGAATATGTGGCCACAAGGTCAACCATGTCTTTGTTTAAGATTGCGGGATACCAATGTGAAATTTTTGTAGCAATTATGCGTGTTAGCGACTGAATGCGTAGCAAATGCGAACCAGTTTCTTTGTCGCGGCTCTCGGAAAGTAAGGACATTCCCATTATTACTGCGTTGTGGGTTGCTTGTAGTTCTCGTGTGCGTTCTTCTAGTAGTTGCGTGCGCTCGTTTACTTTATCGGTTAGATTATCGCGATAGGATTTTAGTTCTACGTGGTTGCGCACTTTTATGCGAATTATATTGGCTTCATAGGGCTTTTTGATATAGTCCACCGCACCCATTCTTAACCCTTTTTCTTCAGAAAAAGCATCGTCGTCGCTGGTTACAAAAATTACTGGAATATCTACATATGCATCATTTTCTCTAATTTTTTCTAATAGCTCGAAGCCGTCCATTCTGGGCATTACCAAGTCCAATAAAATTAAATCAGGCATTGCGCCTTTCGCCAGCCGTTGCAACGCCCGCTCGCCGCTGGACATTGGAATTATTTCATAAAGATCTTTCAAAATTTCTTCAAGCTGCAATAAATTTGTGAAAACATCATCAACTATCATTACCGTGTGCCGCATAAAAAAGCCCCCTTGGGATAAGTAAAGCGCGAGAACACACCCTACTCTGTCATTACATTTGTATACGCGTTTATTAAAAATGGTAAATCGGTGTCATGTATGAAAATCCTGTAAAATGGCACGGCAGGATATATTTGCTCTGGCTGGTCGGACGCGAACTCCTGCAAATATACCATATCCATGCTAACTATGAAAATAGGGTCGTGAATTGCGCGATAATACCGCATTCGTTGCATGAAAGTAAGCAGCACTTCATCAGGCGCGAAAATCATGCGTGGCGTTGCACCATGCCCCAACACCTGCCCAAACTGCATGTCGATTAGTGTAATTCCATACGAAGTAACAAAAATTTCTATACGATTTGAGTAAATCAACTGCCCGCGATACTCTTGCCTGTAAATTACCCAAATGCCCCTGTCTTCGTCAAACACTATGTCCCGCACGAAATCTGGAAAATGTTGCATCACGAAATTTTCCGCAGTGGCAATCGCTTCCGCACGCGAAATAGCTGTTCTATTCTCGCCTAAATTATGGTTATTGTCAAAGGAAATAAATCCGTTAGATATTTCTAGCCGCTGTGAACCTCTGGTGAAAAGATACGCTTCTTCCTGCACAACATCAGTAACGTCCTCGAAAAAAATTTCCAGCAACATGTCAATGTCATAATAAAACCCCGAAATATCCAAATGCCGCATAGGCGCGAACCGCCGCATTAACGTAGTGTACAAATTTATATTGTTCTCCGACAACACCATGTTAATATGACTAACCCTGTCCGACGATAGCGTATATCGGCGGTCTTCCAAAAACAACAGCCCTGCAAGCCCCAAATTCAAAATCACAAACGCAATGAGCAAAATATTCTTAGCGCGCTCCCATTCCATTGCCAACCTCCACCAACATCTCTAGCCCAATATCTGGCCCCTCCCCAATCGGAAAACCTAACGTGAAAAATTCATCATATTCCACCGCATTCTTCCATGTCAGCGTCGAACTGGTACGAAATGTATACACAATCCGCCGATAACGCACAACTCGCCCATGGTCTACAACTACCTCTATTGGCGCACGTAATGGGTCTGTGCAATGCGGCCGAGTTGGCCATTCTTCCTCCAAAATCAATGGGTGATTATCTATTACATAATCAAACCAAAAGACATTCTCGCGTCCACGTTGCTCGTAATTTCTCAAAAATACTTCGTTGGTAACATGCGGGTCGTCCAATACAAATGCCAACGCCGCCGAAAAATCTACCATAAGATTTTGTTGCGTTGTTCGCCCAATTGTACGGAAACTTGCATACTCCAACACGTCATTTTCAAGGTATCGCACCATAGTGTTTATGTTGGAAAACGTAAGAATCCCATCAGCACTAACCCCTGGAATAATTGTTGCTGGATTCCCAAAAAACGACTCAACCTGCCCACGCATACTTGTGATTGTTAGCATTCCATTTGCATCACGAAATGGATTTTCCGCCACAATCGTAAAATACGCGAACCCATTTTCCGCCACAGGTAAAAAACCATCATCCGTAGCCACAAAATGCAATCGCAAAGGATTTGCTGGAGGTATAGAAACAACAAAATCCTCCAACACATGCCGCCTATTAAACGGCAATACAAACTCCCACATGTAAATATCGTCCATAAAAAACACACGTAACGCGTTATCACCCTCACAAGGCGGCTGAATTGCCACACTAGAAAACGTACCTATGCCCGCGTCGGTAAGCAACGCACCATTACGCCGACCCAACGCCTGCGCGAACTGCTCTGCACACATAGGAAACGCATACTCATAAACCAACACAGCCCGCGACAAAACACGCGACATGTCAACCTCGCCAGAACCAACAAAATCCCCGTCCTGCAATACAGCAACCAAGACCCTTTCGCCAAACTCCCACTCCCAAGAATCCGCAATCCCGCTATATCGCATATCAAAATAACCATCTCCAAAAACAACCCGAAACGGTCGCGCCCAAGCCCCTTGACCATCTGGCGCGGCTGGCGGAAAACGAGCCTGCAAATACATAAAAAAGCTACGATTAGTCAAATTAACCAACCAGAGCTGACTAAGCTGCAAAACCGCAAGCGCGGCCAATGCCAAAATAAAAACAGATTTAAAACCAGCAAAAATTTCATTCTTTTTCATAAAGCACCCTTAGAGATTAAAAGATTGAAAGATTAAAAGATTAAGACCTTGGGGGAGAACCTTTTGTAAAACAAAAGGTTCTCCCCCAAACCCCCTCTCCAAAAAATTTTAACATTTGCGCCTTTAGTTGAGTAAAAATCTAACGAAGCTGTAATGCCGCAAAATAACGGGGTCAAGGGGACTGTGTCCCCTTGCAGGGGTATTGGGGACAGCGTCCCCAAGGTCTTCAATCTTTTGACCTTCAATCTTTTGACTTTAAATCTTTTGACCTTATATCTCCTCCGCAAGCCTGTTGAATCTTAGTACCATTGTTGTTCCCTGCCCTGGGTTGCTTGAAGCGTATACCCTGCCGCCGTGTTCTTCCATTATTTCTTTTACTATGGCTAAACCTAAGCCTGTGCCGCCTAGGGCGCGGGCGCGGGCTTTGTCTACTCGGTAGAAACGCTCGAATACGCGGTTTAGGCTTTCGGGAGGGATTCCCATTCCTTGGTCTTGTATGAAAATGCGGTAGTACTTTTCGGTGGTTTCCATTGTTATTTTTACAGTGGTTGAGTTGGGGCTGTATTTTATGGAATTGGATAAAATGTTTGAAATTACTTGATTTATGCGGGCTGCGTTGGCCTCTATGAAACACGCGCCCTCTGGTGGAGTGAAGGTGATTTTCTGGTTTTTCTGTTCAGCTAGAATTTGCCCCTGCCGTATTGATAAGCGAAGTAGAGCCACTAGGTCTACCATGTCCATTTCCAACGCTACGTGTTTTGAATCTATGCGGGAAAGTTCCAGAAGGTCGGAGACTAGCAGAGACATTCGCGAAGCCTCGTCGTCGATTACCTTTAGAAATTTCATGGAAATTTCGCGGTCTTCGATTGCGCCGTCTAATAGCGTCTCGGAATATGTTTTGATGTTGGTTAGTGGAGTACGAAGTTCGTGTGACACATTGGCTACAAATTCCTTGCGCATATTGTCAAGTTTTTGTTGGCGGGTGATGTCTTGCAGAACTATAACATATCCGTCAACCAAACCCGTTTCACTGGTGTAAGGGGTAATTGTCGCGTAGAGAAAATAATCCTCTTCCTCGTGAACGGATTCGCGAACTTCACCAGGGCGCATTTTGAAAATATCGTCTGGGTCGTAACCCAAAAGTTTTAACGTATGATGAACATTCACAGTGTTTAAATCCATACCATGCAGAAGTTCGCCGCTGGCGTTGTTCGCATGAATCAGTTTTCCCGTGGCATCATATGCCAATACTCCGTGCGAAGTATTTTGCAAAAACGCCTCTTGTTTGTTTTTTTCGCTGGTAATGCGACTCAATGATGCGCGAAGTTCCTGCGACATGTGGTTGAAATCGTATGCAAGTTGCCCGATTTCATCATTGCCCACAACTTCAATTTCCCGAGAAAAATCGCCCGAAGCAATAGCCTTCGCATGGCGAGTAAGCGCGACAATAGGATTTGTAATGGTGCTTCCTAAAAAGAACCAAAAAACCACCGTAATCACCAGCGCGACCAGCACAGTCAACACGAGGTTAAGCGTTAGGCGGCTAAGGCTTTCATTCATATAAGACATGCGCACGCGGGTGTAAATTATAAAATTATCGTCGTCAACGGTAACGGGCATTGCGAAAGTAAACCATTGATGTTCCGCGCCAGTAATATCAAGCCCCAAACTGCCCACATTAAACGATTCCGAACCCGTCAACGCTTCCATAAGCGAACGGTCATTAAAACGCACTTCGTTTTCAACAAATTCCCATGGTGCAATTGGAATCCCCAAGTCGCTTAACAACACGCCCTCTATATCATGTTCATGCTCACTTAGTCCAAACAAATGCCAACCCTGCGCACGAAGAATAGCATCACGCCCATACACCTGCACGATATGATTATTAATAGTCTCGGCACGCTGTCGCAAATTATCCTCTGTCTGGTCAATTTCCATATTACGAACTGTAAACAACATAAACGTGCCGCTAACGGTCATAACAACTAAAACCACAGCGGCATAAATAGTAATTAATTTTGTTTTAATTGAGCGCATCGCCAAATGCCTGCGTAAAATGATAACCAACCCCGCGTTTTGTTAGAATATAAGTGGGCGTATCGGGCGTGACTTCAAGCTTTGTGCGTAACCGTCGAATGGTAACGTCAACCGTGCGAACGTCTCCAAAATACTCATAGCCCCAAACTTTTTCCAACAATGCTTCGCGGGTAAACACTTGATTATTCTGCGTTGCAAGAAATTTTACAAGTTCAAATTCGCGCCGCGTAAGGTCTATTACGTCCGACCCGCGCCGCACTTCAAACATATCAAGGTCAATACTAAGTTCACCAAACACAAGTTTATTCGACCCGCCAGACGCAGGCGCATTCATATTCCCACGCCGCAAATTCGCCATAACACGCGCAAGTAATTCCCGCACCCCAAATGGCTTTGTAATATAATCATCTGCGCCCAACTCGAAACTTAATACCTTGTCGGCTTCCTCCGCCTTCGCAGTAAGCATGATTACAGGCACTTGGCTTACCTTGCGCAAGCGCGTGCAAACTTCGTAGCCGTCCAACCCCGGCATCATTATGTCCAAAATCACCAAGTCTGGATTCTGCGACAACGCTAACTCCAACCCAGATTTACCATCATGCGCTTCAATTGTTTCGTAACCCTCTTTGCGCAAATTGTATGTTACTATGTCAACAATAGTCTTTTCATCGTCAACTACCAGAATCCTTGCAGACATTTCTGCCTCCCATCAAATTCAAGACCCTACTATTATAATTTCCACTATCGGCTCGATTAACACAGTTGTTTCCAAGTGATTCCGCGAAATTTCAAAGCCGTTTTCGCGAACAACTTCCCAAATAACTTCCTTTAAACCAGCTTGCCCCTCTTGATAAATATACTCATGACCTTGCGGCAATGTTGGGTTTTCTCGCATTTCCACAGACATTTTAATTGGCTCAAGCACAGTGATATGGTCGAATGTACGCACCATCAAAACTGGTGTTGGATAATTGGGAATAACCAAGCTCCTCCCAGGAAATATGACCATGCTAGCTTCTATATGGTTTGCGTGGAGTATGCTTTCTACCGATACGTCAAACTGCATTGCAATACGACTAAGCGTATCTCCAGTTTGTATAGTGTGAAAATAATTTGGATTACGCACCTCGCGTGATAGCCGTAAATGCGCGATTTCGGGTGAGTCAATTGGGTACACACGCGTACCACGCGAACATACCTCGCTGAAACAAACGTATACTGGTTTTACTTCCCAGTCTTGAACAAATTCTGCTCGCACTGTGTATTCTGAGAAAAATGGCTCTTGTAACATAAGTTCAACCGCAGCAACAGCAGCTTGGTTGCGCATTGTTGCTTGATGGCTTCCGTCCACATAAATCGCAAGTGCTTCCATTTCAAATGAAAAATTACGACTTAATAACCCAAGCATTTCCCCACGCGTCATTCTTGCACCGCTGGGAACACGTCGCTCCTCAATTGTCACCTGTTCATTAACACGAACTGATATACCTCCATGTGAAGCTTGTAACGCCATAACAGCGTACTCATGAAGCGTCTCGGAAGTTAATTCCGCCTGTATAGGAATGTACCCAATGTGTTGCCCGTCCATGTAAACCGCAAACGCATTGTAGCCAAACGCGGCAGTTAGAATCCACACCACGATACCTGCAATCATATCCATTATCGTACACCTGCTTGTGCTGGGCCTGTTCCTACATATATTATTTCCAACACTGGCTCGCGTAGTACTACTGGCTCTAGCATATGCCGCTCGCGCTCAATGCCGTTTTCACGAATGATTTCTAAAATACCTTGCTGTTCGCCAGGTTGCCCAGCTTGAATTGTATACACTTGCCCTTGCGGCAAGCTTGGATTATTCCGCGTTTTCACAGGCATTTCAATTGGTTCGGTTGATGCAATATGGTCTACTGTGCGGATTGTCAAAAGTGGCATTTGTGTATAAATATTCAAACGCTCGCCAGGAAAAATATTCGTAGTGGTTAAGCCGTTACGCGCCGAAATAGCTTGCACAGAAGTATCAAACCTTGTTGCAATACGACTAAGCGTGTCTCCGCTCTGCACTCTGTATGTGTAAATTCGATTAACCCTGCGCGATAGGCGATTATATACTAGGTCTGGCGTGAGAAACTCATGTTCAACCGCACAGACAGATACCTCCCGAATTTCCCACTGCTCTACGACTTCTGTTCTTACAGTGTTTTCATTCGCCCAGTTCTGCCCAAGCAAAAGCAAAACTTGGTCAACCGCGGCTTGATTGCGTACTGTTGCCTCATAACTTCCGTTTACGTAGATTGCAAGTGCCGTCATTTCATACGTAAACGAACGCGACAAAACCTGAAGCATATCACCACGTTGTATTCTTTCGCTATTGGGAACGCGCCGTTCCTCAATTGTCACCCGTTCATTAACCGTTACCATTGAACCTGCCCGTGCCGCCTGTAATGCTTGCACAGCGTAATCATGAAGCTCCGCAGATGTTAAATCGGCCTGCGTGTTGGGGATATACCCCATGTGAACTCCGTTTAAGTACACCGCAAACGCATTATAGCTGAACATGTTTATTATGAACCAAGCCCCAATAATTATTGAAGCAACACCAGCAACACACCAGCTAAAAATGCTAACGATTTTAGTATTTACATTCACGTTTGGACGAAGCCGAGTAACCCGACGTAACGGAGCGATAATCTCGGAAAAACTAAACTGAAAGGACGCGTTCTGCCTACGAGGTGCGTTACGCCTAACGCTACGTTTAGCACGCGGCGGCGCAACCTTCTTGCGCCCACGATTACCAGCCGCAGGCGGTCGCTTGCGGCGTGGAACTTCCCCAGGTCTCAAAGGTGGTGGCGGCGGCGGCATATTCCGACGGGGTGCGTCTTCATCATAATAATCCTCCGCGTACCCATGCGATGCACGGAAGTCATCAAGCACACTGTCGTCGTAAGGCTCGTCCCGCAACGGCGCACCATCAAACTCAGGCATTCTAACACGCTTCCGTTTAGGCGGCGCATAGTAATCATCAGGAACATAATTAGGCACGTCAAGGCTAACTGGCGCAGGCATTGAAGAATAAGAACTCTGTTTAGCTCTAGCCACAACAAGACCCCCTTTGAGATTTAGTGATTTGATTAAAGATTAAAAGATTAAGACCTTGGGGGAGAACCTTTTCTGAAGAAAAGGTTCTCCCCCAATCCCCCTCTCCAAAAAACTTTTTATTTGCGCCTATACATGAGTGGAAATTTAGTGAAGCTGTATCGCCGCAAAAGAAGGGGTCAAGGGGACTGTGTCCCCTTGTGGGGGATTGGGGGCAACGCCCCCAAGGTCTTTCTTTTTTCTTTTATTTCCTTACGGCAGAATTGTTATATATCTTGCTACGTTGGACTGTGCCGCTGTTTGTAGGATGTATACGTTCATGTTTACCCTTAACTCGGAGGGGGCTAGTACTGCGCCGCCTCTGGTTATTAGAGTGTTGTTGTTTAGTGTTATTGTGTGGGTTCTGGCTGTTGCGCCTTGACCTTCTACTACTACAATTGTGCCGTCGTTGCGTACCGTTTGTATGAAGCCTAGTAGGTAGGCTGGACTTGTGCCTTCTTGTGGTTGAATGTACATTACTTCGCGGCTGTCTAGGCTTATGCGAATTTGCATTCCTATACGCAAGTTGTACACTTCTAGCACGCCTGGGCGAATGAAGTAACTTGAAATTGTGCCATCTTGGTTGGTTATTGTTACTTCTGTGTTGCGTTCTGTTATGCGGATTTCGTTTAGACGACCGTATACTGTTGCGCGTTCGCCTGTTGCTTCTACTTTTACTAGGCGGTCAAATTCTACATCGGCGGTTATTGCGTCACCTATTCTTAGGTCGTACCAGTTAAGATTTGCGGTTGTTCCGCGTGTAAATTCTGTTGCTGGAAAGGCGCGTAATTCATATGTGCGCCCGTATGATTCTTCTATTACTAGCACGGGGATTCCACCTACGTTTTCTGGTGGGCGGGCTTCTATTAGAATGCCTTCGATTGTGCGTTCGCGAAGCATAAGGTCAAGGTCGTAAATTATAGTGCCGTTGAAGTTGAAGAAAGCAATATCGCCTGGTTGAATTTCATCAAGGTCGGCTGGTTCGCCACCATGGGTGACTGTAAGGCTTGGGGCGAATGTAAAAGTGCGTTCTTCGTCAATTACCTGCCCGCTTATACGCACGCGTTGAATACGAATGGTTATGTTTTGCGCGGTAATGCCCGTGATGAATCCTTCATCAGAGTACAGGGATAGACCTTCGGGGCGTGGGGGCGCGGCAATTGGTGCTTCTTCTTCGGGTTCTTCGGAGCGAGCCACTAGGTTGATGATTTGACGATTCGCGTCAACCAAACCCATAACAGTCATTCCTTCGCGCAAGAACGCGGCAGAACGATGCACATTGTCAACCATAATCACAACGTTAGGCGCGATTGCGAAAGATTGCGTACCAGTTGCCATTACAATGCTAACGTGAGTATCAAGGAAAACATTAGAAATTGTGCCTGTAATCGTGGTGGGTGTACCTGCGGCGGCGGCTGTTGCTGTAGCCGCTTCTTCCTCATCTTCGGCAAGCGCGTTGAAGAAAACTACTGCCATTTCTGCGCGTGTGAAATGCGCTTGTGGATTGAAATTTCCGTCAGTTACTTGGAAAAGCCCAAGTTCGCGGGCGTGATAAACATAAGGACGAAGCGCGGCAGTAATGGAAGAGTCATCACTAAAAAGATTTTGCGGGGCGGCGGAAGGCACGTATGGTGCTTGCCCCATTAGGCGAATTATCCAAACGATGGCTTCTTCACGGGTGATTAATGGGCGTGTTTCCTCGTTGCCTGTGCGGGTTACGAATGTTTCCACATCATAAGTAGTCAAAATTTGACGATACAACAAAAATGCAATTTCACGGTCAACGGTTCTGTTCCATGTGGAGTACTCGTTAGCCATTGTATCTAGGAATGGCCGCCATGTGTCAAAGGAACGTGAGAAAACTTCGCGCTCTGCGGTTGGCAGATTATCGGTTACATGGCGGAATCCTGCCGCCATTGCAAAAACTTGCGCGGCTTCAAATTTGTTTAAGTGGCGACCTGGTTGGAAATTGCTTTCTGCGTTACCAACCATAAACGCGCCATTGGCTGGGTCTGATACCCAATTTACCGCTTCATAGGCAAAATGCGTAGGTGGTACATCACGGAATGTTGAAGTTTGCGCAAAGGCAACAACAGGTGCGACCGCTAAAATTGCAATAAGTAAGACAGTCGCGAATGAAATTTTTTTAAGCTTCATTTCTAAATCAGTCCTCTCGGGAAATAGGTTTGCAAACAAAAGTGTTTGCTATGTGTTTTTGTATCTTTTTAAACGCCGCTCCGGCGATATTTTCATTTTCAAAGTAACCGAAAACCGCTGACCCTGTTCCAGTCATGGAAGCACCAATCGCGCCAAGGCTAATCATTTCGGAAATTAAATCCTGTATTTCTGGGTGAATACCTGCCGTGATGGGAGTAAACACATTGTAGAAAGAGGAAGCAATTCGCGAAATATCCCTACTATGAATAGCATTCACAGCACCCTCAACGGAAACTAACTTCGACCCACCGCTACAACTATCTTTTAGCGGCGTTAGCAACGGCGCAAGCCGTGAAAAAATTTCCGCTGTTGATATGTGGATTTTTGGGCAAGCTAACATAATATAGCACGAAGGGTGCGGCGGTAACATGGTAATTTTTTCACCTATACCTTCTGTTAGTGCCGTGCCGCCTGTTAAACAGAACGGAACATCTGCACCCAGCGTTTTTGCAATTTCCAATAATCTTTTGTTGGGAATGTTTAGTTGCAAAAGCTGATTTACTCCGCGGAGAGTGGCGGCGCAATCAGAACTACCGCCAGCAAGCCCAGCACCCATGGGAATGCGCTTGGTAAGATTAATTTTTAAATTTTGGCGAATATTAAATTCATTCACCAAAACTTTTGCCGCCTTGACAATTAGATTGCTGTCATCTGTGGGCATATCAACGACATCATTGTCGCAAACTAGGCGGATATTACCGCCTTTGTCGCAAATGTTTTCCTCGTTTTCATCATCAAAGGAAAAAATTAAATCATCGTGCAAGTCTATTGCTTGCATGATGGAAACTAGATTGTGATAACCGTCTGGTCGCTTGCCCAAGACTTCCAAAAATAGGTTAATTTTGGCAAAGGCTTGCATTTTTACAAAACCCCCAGCGGGTGACTGGGGGTCATTGAGGGGGGATTTGAAACCCTGCACACAAAGAGCAGGGGGGGATTGGCAATTAGCGTTTTGAGAATTGTGGCGCACGTCTTGCACCCTTCAATCCATATTTTTTACGCTCTTTCATGCGGGGGTCGCGTGTAAGGAAACCCGCTTTTTTAAGAGGTTGACGGAAATCGTCATCAGCAACGAGAAGTGCGCGAGATATTCCGTGACGAATAGCACCAGCCTGCCCAGTGTAGCCGCCGCCATATACGTTCACTTTCACGTCAAATTTACCAGTTGTGCTGGTCAATTCTAGTGGTTGACGCACAATAAGCTTGAGGGTGTCAAGCCCAAAATAATCGTCGATGCCTCTTTTATTGATGATAATGTTACCCTTGCCTGGCATAAGGTATACGCGGGCTACCGCGCTTTTTCTTCTACCCGTGCCATAGTAAGAAACTGCTGCCATATAGTCTACTCCTTATGGTCTAGTTGTTTAACTCAAAAACTTCGGGCTTTTGCGCCTGATGTTTATGCTCTGGCCCTGCGTACACATGAAGCTTTGTGAACATTTGGCGACCAAGATTATTCTTGGGAAGCATACCTTTTACGGCATGGGTGAGAACAAACTCTGGTTTTGCAGTAAGCATGTCCTTGAGTTTAGTTTCTTTTCTGCGACCGATATGACCAGAATGTCTGACATAGGTCTTTTGGTCTAGTTTGCGGCCAGTTACTTTAACTTTTTCCGCATTTACAACAACAACATAATCACCAGTATCAACAGAGGGGCTAAAAGTGGGTTTATGCTTCCCCCGTAGAATATGAGCGATTTGACTTGAAAGACGACCCAAGTTTTGTCCAGCCGCGTCAATGACAAGCCATTTGCGCGTGACTTCTAGGGGTTTAGTAATGTGGGTGGTACGCATGTGTTACCTCCAAATATCTTAATCGGGGCTAAGATTTCAAAGATAGTTTAGAGCAACTATTAGAAAAAGTCAAGACAAAATTGTTTTTTTGTGGCATAATAAGAATTGCGCGAGCTTGAGCGCGACAATAGACATGCATAATAAAAGGAAGGAACTGATACACACATGGGGAAGAAAAAAATTGCAATACTTACAGGCGGCGGAGATGCGCCTGGGCTTAACGCGGTAATCTACACAATGGTACGCGCTTGCCAAGGCATGATGGACTGCGAGCTAGTTGGGTACAAATTTGGTTATCGCGGGCTTTACAACAACGATTTCATGCCGCTAGACCGCAACACAACATCAGGAATCTTACACAAAGGTGGTTCGATTCTGTACAACTCGAACAAGGATAATTTGTTCGATTACACCGTTGTTGAGAACGGCGTTTCAGTTCGCAAAGACGTTTCCGATGTTGCTATCGAAAACATGAAAAAAGAGGGCGTAGATGTCTTGGTAGTGCTTGGCGGCGACGGCACTTTAACCAGTGCGCGTGACTTTGCGCGTAAAGGCGTGCAAGTAATTGGCGTGCCAAAAACAATCGACAACGACCTCACCGCCACCGAAGCAACCTTCGGTTTCGACACCGCCGTGAACATAGTTACCGACAACCTTGGACGGCTTCACACCACCGCCGAAAGTCATCACCGCGTATTAGTGGTTGAAGTTATGGGGCGTTCGGCTGGTTGGATATGTCTTCATGCGGGAATTGCTGGAAGCGCAGACGTTGTGCTAATTCCAGAAATTCCATATTCAATTCAAGGCATTGTTGACAAAGTTGCCGAGCGCGAAAGCCACGGCAAGCCTTTTACAATTGTAGCCGTAACCGAAGGCGCAGTGGAAAAAGAAGGTACAGCAGTAATTGGAAAAATAGTGGAAGATAGCCCCGACTCTGTGCGTTTCGGCGGAGTTGCCGCGCAAATTGCGAACAAACTTGAACCGCTAGTGCGTCACGAAGTTCGTCATTGCGTGTTAGGGCATATTCAACGCGGCGGCGACACTTCGCCAGCCGATAGAATCCTATCCGCACGTTACGGCGTAAAAGCCGCCGAAATGATTCGCGATGGGCAATTCGGCAACATGGTATGTCTACGCGACGGCCACATGGACTTCATCAAGCTAGAAGAAGTTGTTGGCGGCGGTAGCATGGGCGAAACTTCCGCAGGCGGCGCGAAAACCGTTGACCCCAACGGCGAAATGGTGCGCGTAGCAAAAGCAATGGGCATAAGCTTCGCCGATGCCTAAGCGGCAAGCTTATGCCGTGGAAATGTATTCATATGTACAAGTACGTCTCGAAGCCGGAGGCTTTATTGCATGACTAAAAAATTAGTTTGGTTAATTTTTGCCGTGTCCGTCGTTGTTTTATTAGCGTTGGATTTATGGCTAAAACACTGGGCTGCCGCCAATTTACAGGGGCAGCCCGACCGCGTTTTAATTGAGGGGCTTCTGGGGTTACGTTATTTACGTAACCACGGAGGCTTTTTCGGATTTTTAGCAAATTTTGGCGGTGCGCAAATTTTGCTGTCTGTTTTAAAAATTGTAATTCTAGGCGGTCTGGGCTGGTACTATCACCGCCTTCCAACAGAAAGAAAATTCTGGTACATGCGCGTGCCAATAATCCTAATTTTCGCAGGCGGCGTAGGCAATCTTGTAGACCGCGTAGCTTTAGGTTACGTTCGCGACATGCTACGTTTCTTATTCTGGGAAAACTTCGCAATCTTCAACCTCGCCGACGTTTACGTAACAGTAGGCGTATTTGCCCTAATGATAGTAGGCTTATTCATAGTAAAAGATTTCCCATTCCCATGAAGACAATAAAAATAGAAGTCCCTCCCAAAGCCGCTAACCAACGCGCAGATATTTTTCTAACGAGCTTAGAAGAAATACCAACAAGAAGCGCGGCACAGAGGCTTTTGAATGATGGAAAGATTAAAAGAGAAGACCGTGGGGGAGAAACTTTTGTGATGTCACATTCCCTAATGCGAAGCGAAAGGAATGTGAACAAAAGTTTCTCCCCCACACCCCCTCTTCAAAAAACTTTATCATTTGCGGCTGTTGATAAGAAGTATCGCGTAAAAGCAGGGGATATTTTGGTTTGCGAAATTCCTGCTCCTGTGCCTTTGGCGGCGGCGGCGGAAGATATTCCGCTTAATATTGTTTACGAGGACTCGGATTTACTTGTTATTGACAAACCGCGTGGGCTGGTGGTACACCCAGCGGCGGGTCATTCTACTGGAACTTTAGTGAACGCCCTTTTGCATCACTGCGAATTATCGGGAATAGGTGGCGTATTGCGCCCTGGTATAGTCCATCGTTTAGATAAGGACACATCAGGGCTGCTTGTTGTTGCGAAAAACGACGCGGCACATTTATCACTATCGCAGCAATTGCACGCACGCACTATGGGGCGTACTTACAATGCAATCTGCCTAGGCAAAATAAAAAACGACCGCCTAAAAATAGACCTGCCAATAACCCGCCACCCCCACGACCGAAAAAAAATGACGGCTCTATCCCCCACGCAAACCCACCCCCGCGCAAGAAACGCCGTCACAAACATAGAAATTTTACAAAGATACCGAAATCACACACTAATAGTCGCCCATTTGGAAACAGGTCGCACGCATCAAATAAGAGTACACCTATCCCACATAGGCCACCCCATTCTAGGTGACGAAGTATACGGCAACGCAAAGCGGCAATCCCACTTTAATGGGCAAATTCTGCACGCAACAAACATACGCTTCACTCACCCGTCAACCCGCGAAGAAATGGATTTTGCTTCGCCCCTACCAGAATATTTCACAACTGCAATACTGGAGGTAACATGTTAATTTTAAAAGATGTACCGTTTTCAATTTGCACCGATAAATCTTATCCTATAGATACGAAATTTTGGATTTGCGAAAGTTATGAAGAAGAAGACATGATAAGAATTTCACTAAATGCTGCATTTAACAAAAACACCCTTGATGACGAAGAAATTCAACCATCGTTTATCCTCAGCTTCTTTGAAACAAATAAAACAAAAATATCAGAACTTATTGGAATGATATTCGAGGTAAACACGGCAGAAGAATCATTCAATAGGGAAGATATGTTTTACGTCTGGGAGCATGAACCCTTTGAAAAACTAAAAATGAAAATAGCCGATATAAACACAAAAACAGGAAAAGCACACATACAATGCGAAGGAATTGCGTTTATAGACTGCTACACAAAACCATATGTAACTGCTCCTTTTACGTTTGATGCTTGGGTTTCTGTTAGCAATTGGGAAGATGCTGTTGCGCAGTTTGGGATATGAATATGATGGCAAAATTTGATTGCGAATGTAGCTATGAGCTTTCGATGACTTTGAAATTGACAATCTTTAAACATAAAAATAAGCCTCCTTCGCGGCAACTAAATTCGTGAAGGGGGCTTAGAACCTGCGGTCAATAAAATCACACCGAATTGACGTAAAAACGAAACCTTTCAGCAATTTTGCAACTCCTAGCGTGCCTCCAGCACGCGTCGTCGTCACAAAACCGCTGAAAGATTCCGTTTTTACGCCACTTCGGCGCAATTTTATTGACCGCAGGT
>WQVV01000003.1 GCA_009785665.1 Defluviitaleaceae bacterium | reverse complement strand
ACCACTGCAACGCTTAGCACCAGAGCCAGAATTTCCGCAGGGACAGGGCTACTGTTTGTCGCTAGAGCTGGTTAATGTAATTGTTACAACGGTTGTTCCTCTTAACTTGCACTCAGTATACATTAAAATGACAAGGTCTTAAAAAGATTGGTTCATTGTCTTTTTCTAATACTTTTCCTATAAAACAGCGACATATCCGCCCAACAACAACCCTGCAAGTTTGCACTATTTTCATAGGGCAGATGTGTCACTGTTTTAGCGGAAAAAGTATAGTTGCTGGATTGTATTCATCTTAACCATGCGATATACTCTACGCAAGGGGAGGATTAACATGAACAACGAACAAGTTATTGAGAAAATATTCAACAAAGCAACACATTCCAAGTCAATATATGAAGCGGTGTTGCTTGTTGAAAATATGGAAGGTGATTATTCAGTTGGTATGGGATATGGCGGCAGAAATGCTGATTCTCCAATGTTTACCGCAAGTATTGGCAAAATGTTTACTACAACGTGTTTAATGATTTTGGAACAACAAAATAAACTTTCACTTGATGATTCAATTAGCAAATATCTTGATGCGGCTGTTATGAATGGTTTGCATATTTTCAAAGGTGTTGACTATTCTAGCGAACTTAAAATCTCGAATTTGCTATTTCAAACCAGCGGAATACCCGATTGGCTAGGGAATGGAAGGGATAAGAAAATCTTTATTGACAACGATATATTTTTGTCTTTCGAGGAAAAGATAGAAAGCATTAAGGAAGAAAAGCGATATTTTGCCCCAGATGCCAGAACCAACTACTCTGATACAAACTTTAGCATACTAGGCAAAATAATTGAAAACATAACAGAAAAGCCCTTGGCGCAAGTTTGCAGGGAATGGATATTTAATCCTTTGGGGCTTACAAAAACATATTTGCCAATTAGCAAAGATGATTTTATGACCAACGCCTATTACAAAGAAAAATCAATGCATCGCCCCAACGCCATGATGGCGGCAAGCGGAAGTGGTGATGGTATGACTACTGCTAGTGAACTAATGATTTTTCTGAAAGCATTTTTCTGTGGCGGGTTGCTCCCCGAAAATGCATTAGCAAAATTATCGCACTATGGTAGAATGGGATTAACTATGTGCGGCGCACATTACGGCGGAGGACATGTGCGAATACAGTTGGGTACACCTTTAGCACTTTTTAAGGGGAAAGGCGAATTACTGGGGCATAGCGGTGCAACTGGGTCGTTTGCGTTTTATCATACTACAAGCGGTTTGTTTTTTGCAGGCGATTTCAACCAAGTAGCGTCGCCTGCGCTTCCTATAATAACGGCTGTTAATCTTGCGGCAAAAATAGGCTATTAAAAAAATCCATAAAACAACAAAAAGGAGATGCTTTATGAACAGCGTATCAAAAAAATTTTGTAAGGTTATTGCAGTACTTATGCTTTTGGCAGTGATGACTATATCTGCCTGTGGCGACGTAACGCCAGTAGACAACAGTGTGGTATCTACAGACGACGGCGTATCGCTGGCAGACAATGATGCATATGTCAGCGATATTGATGATGGTGTCGCAACAAGCGAAATAAACTTAGTCAACTTAGTGGAGGCTGTTCCGCCGTTCTCATGGACAGAAGCCATAGCATTGGGTTATGTAGACATTAGCGCGGAAAACGCAGGTGACGCAATAATCGGAATTTCTGAGGAAGGCTTAACGCTGACCAGACGTTCCAATAACACGCAGGGCATTGGCATAAACATAGCCCAATTGCAGCAAAGTTTTGGGGCTTATCCTGTTACGATTACAGCCACGATAAGCGACGAACCTTATAACACGGGCCTTGGTTTGTCGGGTTCGCCAGATGGTTCGGAATGGCATGGTATTCAAACGTCGGCTTCATGGACTCGGGACGACGCAGGGGCAGATGACGCTAGAGCGTGGGGTGTTGCTTCTGGATTTTTAAGAGTAATTTCAAATGATGATGCGCGTCCCGACCTTGTTATCACCCTCACGGGAATAACCGTGGGCGATATAAACATAATCGACTTGGATGCCGACCCACTCACCGAACCTCCGATTATCCTTGATTGGGATTTGACACTTCCGTCATTGGCGGAGTCTTTCCAAGATTTCTTTTTGATTGGAAATATTTGGAGCAACCACGGGCAAATGAACGAACGCTCTACCGAGGAAAAATATTTTCACCACTATAACCAGATAACTGCATCAAATATGCACAAGGTAAGTTTTCTGCTTAGCAATGACCGCGACGAATGGCAATTCGACTGGGAAACCCCCGACCATATCGTAAACTGGGCAGAGGAAAACGACCTTGCTATGGTGTGGCATACACTTGTGTGGCATACCCAATCCCGACGCTGGCTTACCAATGACGCAGAGGGTAATCTTCTTACCCGCGAACAGGCAATGTATAATTTGCATCGTTATATTAGTACGGTTGCAAGCCGCTATGCAGGGCAGATTTTATCGTATGACGTTGTAAACGAGGTAATATGGGGCGTAGACCAGTTGGGTACTTGGAATGCAAACCCCAATTGGCGCAACCATATGCGGCGTGACGGCAGAGGTATAAATGATGGCGACCAAGCATCTTTTTGGTATGATGCATTTGCGAACGGCGCAGACATAGACGCAGGGGAATGCGGTTCGGATTACATTTTCTACGCTTTCAAATTTACGCGAATGTACGACCCATTTGCAATACTGTACTACAACGACTACAACGAACAGACCCCTGGCAAACGTCAAGCTATTGCACAAATGGTAGAGGAGATTAACGAGCGTTGGCGCAATCATGAGCTTTACGACGGTCGCTTGCTTATAGAGGGAATTGGAATGCAGACGCACCGAGGCATTCGGGGCTGGATGCCTGACCCCAATCTTGTTCGTGATTCTATCATTCGTTTTGCCGAAACAGGAGCGCGCATAAGCGTTACTGAATTAAACGTCTACATTGCAGGCGGCGGCATTGCAGATACAATTGACCCAGAGCTATATCCAAACGGCGGTTTGGCTGCGTTGTATCAAGAGCAAGCCGAAATGTACTACACAATTTTTAATTTTTATCTGGAGTTCCAAGACTATATAGAGCGTGTAACTTGGTTCATTTGGCAAGACCTGCCCGCGCAACAAGGCGCATGGCGCAGGTGGCCTTTTGCACAACGTCCAGCATTGTTCGATATGGATAGGCAAGCAAAGCCAGCGTTCTGGAGTGTACTTGAATCATTAGAAAATCACACGCCGAATATTTCTGTGCCTGTAGTAACCGAAAATGTTCTAACGCATGATATTGGTGAACGCGGCATTGGTATGCAGTTTTCTGCCACTCAAAACAACCATGCTCCCATTCATTGGCATATAACCGAGGGCAGTTTGCCGGATGGTATGAACCTTGTTTCAACAACGGGTACAGTAGTGGGCGTACCAACCCAACGGGGCGATTTCACATTTACCATTGCCGCTGAAAATTCCCTAGGCGCAGGAACAAGAGAATTTACGATTTCTGTAAATGGGGAAACTGTAATAACCACCAGAAACTAAACGACATATCAAAACTACAAAACCCGACCAGTAGAAAACTCATCTACGAATCGGGTTTTGTAGTTTCATTATTGAGTGTTCCCGCAAGGTTAAAATTTACATAAATAAATCATACTTTTTCCTATAAAACAGTGACATATCCGCCCCGCAACAATCCTGCAAATTTGCACTATTTTCGTAGGCGGATATGTCACTGTTTTAGCGGAAAAAGTATCACTAACCATTTTTGCGTTTCTTCCACTATCTATGTGAAAGCAAAAATTTTCATGTGCTAGGAGGTGAGGTTTTGGAAAAGACAAACGAGTTAATAGCCAATGCGGCAAAATCTATATTTGCGTATTGCCGTACTCGCACAAGTACAAGAGAGGAAGCCGAGGATTTATCGCAAGATATTTTGCTCGAACTTGTGGGTGCGCAACATAATTTACGTGATTCTAAAGCGTTTTACGGTTTTATGTGGGCAGTAGCCAGCAATGTCTACAAAAACTGGTGCAAAAAACGTAAGAAACATATTGGATATGAACTTAACGACAGCATATCGGACAATAGTATTTCTTTGCCCGAATTGCTTGAAAAGGAATATGATTTAATGCTTCTGCATCGCGAACTTGACTTGCTAACCGAGCAGAACCGAAAAGTTGTAATCCTGTACTATTTCAAAGGCGAAAGAGTTTCTGCTATTGCAAAATCGCTAAATCTTTCTGAAAGCATGGTAAAATTTCTGCTTTTTAAATCAAGAAAAATTTTGAAGGAGGGCATGAGCATGGAAAGAACAAAAGGTGATTTAAGTTTTAACCCCAGTCGGTTGATGCTGACACCATATGGGCATGGTTGTTTAATTAACTTGGGGGAATTTGAAAAGAATCTGATAGCACAAAACATTTTGATTGCCTGCTATTACGAGCGTTGCACCGTGGAGGAAATAAGTTTGCAACTAGGAGTGGCCGTTCCGTATCTTGAAAAAGACTTGAAAGAGCTTTGCGAGAGCGGCGTTTTGCTTAAAAAAGGCGAGCGATACGAAACGGCGGTAGTTATTTTTACAAAGGATTTTGCTACAGAAGTAGAATCCAAAACCATGTCTATGCAACAGGAAGTGGCAACGATAATCGGGCAATTTTTAGATGAGCGACTTTCCGATATTAAAGCCGTAGGATTCCATCAAGGCGGCGAAGACGATAGTTTGCTTAGGTGGCGCATTACGCATCTTATTATAGAGCAAGCCGTTTTGAACAAATACGAGGAAAGCCTCAATCTCGTATATCCAACAAAGTATGCAGGATTTGAAACATTTATCATAGGCGTGGAGGACTATAAAGACAGAATGGGCGGCGGCTTAACCACCAGAAAAGGTAACGCACACGGCGATATGATGAAATTCATAGAATTTTTCGTCTCGTCAATAAATGCACCACTTGATTTCGGATATTTTTTCAATAGCCCAAGCAGGGTGAACACATTTATTGACATTGCAAAAGGCAAAGTGGACGGGTTCAGCGAAAACGATATGCTAGAGGTTGCAGAGTTTATAAAAGACGGCTGGGCAAAAAAAGATGGCGAAAAATTAAGCCCCTGCATACCTGTTTACACAGCAGAGCAATACAGGCAAGTAATATCCATTATGGATACAGTCACCAGCACAATAGTAGATAAAACCCGCGAAATGATTGAAATTAGCACAGACATTTTAATTCAGCACACACCAACATCATTGAAAAAAGATGCCAAAGATGTTGGCTGGTTTAAACGCCATGATGTAGCAATGACAAGCCCCGTAAGAATCATGAGAGATAACGGTGTGCTACGCAAAATTGCACATAATGAACACCCGACGGCTTATGTTGTGTTGAAATAATTTTAAGGCGTGTTGCCCTATTAAAAATGATATGCTTTTGGGTCAATCGCATTTTTAATCGCTAAATTAAAGGAAGCCGTCTGCGAAAATTTTAATCCGCAGACGGCTTTCTTATTTTTATCAGCTAGGAAAAAAATGCAACTGGCTTCGAGACGTATATCGTAGCAGGTAATTGGCGAAATGCGGCTATGCCACTGCCGCTACCCAATCAAATTGTTGTGTACGCCATGCTCTAGGAAGGTTAAATTCCCTTTCTACAGATGTAAGCACTGGCTCATTATGCAAAAATCCATCAAAGCCCAATACTACAGCTTTACCATCTACACATTGCACCTCTACCAGAAATGTTATTATTGGCACACCAAACACATCAGAACCTAACATGTGTGTTAGTAATCTTGCTTTTTCTGCCTCGCCCTCAAGGATATTTAGTTCTTGCACCGTATTCATAGCAAGCCTTGAATAACCGATATTGTGTTGGGCGTTGGGCGCAAACCCAACGAACCCACCAAAATCAACTACACGGCCAGATTGTGTTTCCGCACTAACCGATTCAGCAGCACTTGGGTAAAATCTAGCTGATATAAGTTCGCCTGTTTCAGCATTTATTATGAAGTCAAACTTTGAAAATAACGCATCATCACTTGGCATGATGAACCCAGTCCATGTGCTTGGTATTGCAGGGATTTCAATTGCTCGTGGAGCGTGTGCGATATTATGTGCGTTGCCTGTATTGCTGTAGGCATTTACCCTTTCAAGGTAGAACATGCCTATGGTAATTCCGTCCAAGTCTGCTCCGAAAAAATTCTCCAAAGCATCTGCGCCAATCTGCGCGGCTTCATCTCTTGATATGCTATTTTCGTTTGGTGGTGTAACAATGCCGTGATTTACTATGTTTAGTTGTCGCTGTGCATATTGGTAGTTTGAAGCTGTTGAGGGAGTTGTATTTGCAAATACAGTCGTTGTCGTACCTGCGAGAATAATTGCTGCCATTGTTCCGAGTATTAGTTTTTTCATTTTGAAAAACTCCTTTTTATTTTTGTAGTGGTACTACATAAGTCATTGCGGTGAAAACGCCATCTGCGTCAAGTTTTATTACTACAATAAATCCTTCGTCATCTCGTATACCCATAGGAACTCTCGAAATGCCGTTTTCGTCAAACTGGTTGTATGGGTCATTTATAATACGAGAAGCATCCCAGTATTCTGGAAACGTAGGTATAGAGATTGTCACGGGGGTGTGGCCACCAACATAAAATTCAAAGTGTGTTGTAGGTGTAATCACTTTTATACTTTCGGGTATCAAAGTGAAATCTTCAAGAGGAGCAGTTGCGAAATGCTCATATTGCTCCATGGTCGGACGTTCTAACCGTATAAATTCACTATGATTTTGAGGCCATTCTTCAATGGTAGTGATTCCAGGAACATTGAACTCAATCCGTAGAGGTTGTTCGTAAATTTCCCCATCATCAAACGTTACTATGACGGAAATCTCTATAGGGTTGAGATACCATTCATCAATCCTAACGCCATAACTACCCCAAAACAGAAGTATGTCGCTGTCCATAACATCACCAAATTTTATGACGTTGCCAACTTTGTCAAACTCCGTGCCATACATAGCCAATCTGCCGTCAATGCCAACATAGGCTTGTTGAAGCTCACTTGCATCAACAAAATTTCCAATGTACTGGGTTGCAAAAAAACCCTCTGCCAATGAAAATTCTACAGTTTTGATGTTGTATCCTTCAAAGTCAAACCATAGACCGATGCTGATAAACAACGCTTCGCCATCATCATGCCCAGTCCAGCCTTCAAGCTGCGAAATATCAACCTCTCGCAATTTGATTGTTCCGTCTGGTTGTATCTCCATTGCATATGCTCGGATTGTGAAAAGGTTATCTGGAAAGAAGATGTCGTTGGTTTGATTCAGCAGATTTGTGCTAAAGATTACAAATGCTACGATTGCAGCTACTGTCGCCAACGCTACTGCTTTTCGGAAAAGTGGGCGTTTAGGCTTAGATTGCATTTCTTCACGCATTGCCATTTTTGTACGGTTAATTAAATCTTGGCTTGGCGTAATTTGCTTCATCTCCTTTTTATACTGCTTATCAAGCATCTTCAATGCCCCCTTTCAGTTTGTTTCGCAAAAGATTTCTTGCTCGTGACAGCTGGGATTTTACTGTTCCTACGGTTGACTTTAAAACATTAGCAATTTCCATCACTTGCATATCTTCAAAATAGAAGAGGTGAACAACTGTCCGATACTTTGACGGCAAGGATTTAACGGCTGGAACAACTTCAAAATCTGGATATTCTTCCTCGTATGCCAAGTCTTCGGGCAGTTCAACAACCTTTTTGCTCCAAGATGAAGTAAAAGATTTTCGGCAAGTATTCACTGTAACTTTTATCAACCATGCCTTTATGTGTTCGTCTGTTTCAAATGCGACTGCCGATTTGCACAATTTCAAAAACACTTCTTGAAAAATATCATCTGCATCGGCTTTATTTTTCATCTGCGTGAACGCTATGCGATATACCATGTCGGCGTATTTATCAACTACTTCGTCCACCCAATCGCTGCGCGCTTGCGATTGGTTCATCTTCACCAACCCCTTTCACTACTAATACCCCTCAGCCAGTCATGAGGTTGCATTGTAAAATAAATATTTTTTCAGTGTAAAGCTGTCTGCAATTTTGGGTTGCTCTAGGAGCATTTTGTCAATGAATTTTTACCATGACAAAGCTGAATTTAGCCATTGCGAATGGTGATGATGAGTGGTAAAATTTATTTACAACATCTGTGTTGTATCGGTTTGGTAAGAAGGGACATAGTATGAATGTATATCATTACGAAACAGCGGGTGGCAAAGATTTAATAGTGGAGTATATAGATAATCTTAGCAAGACAGAAATTTTGGATGCCCTTTCTGTTTTAGAGCCTGTTTAATATCTCTCGCATGTTGAATTTCCGTGCGATTTTTTCGCCAATCAAGGAGGGTTTCGCGCCGCGTCCTAGAAGGACGCAAGTGAAATCCCGACGCAGAGTGGCGGAAAAAGCGTGCGGGAAGGCAACGTGCGAGAGATATTAAACAGGCTCTTAGATAAATTTGAAAAAAACGAACTAGACACTTTGACTATCAAGCCTTGGCAGGGTAAAATCAGCGAAGTGTATTTTTATAAGCACAACAGAATTTTTTACGTTATTGTAGATGAGCAGGACGTGTACATGCTTCATGCTTGCCGAAAGCAAAAGAATAAAACCGAAAAACAGGATAGTGCGATTGTAATAAAAAGAGCCAAAGAATTAGGGAAGCATTTATCCAAAAAATTCATCTAGGGAGGTTGGGTTATGCCGTTCAAGAAAGTCAACATATCCACATTAATTAGCGAAAGACTGGATACAGATGCCGAGTTAAAAGAAATGTGGAATAATAGTCGAATGGAGTATGCCATTCTTGGAGAACTAATAAAAATCCGAAAAGGACAAGGGCTTTCTCAATCAGAACTTGCAGAAAAATCGGGAAATAAACAACAAGTCATCTCTCGTATAGAAAACAAAGAAAACAGCCCCACTCTTAAAACCGTATGTAGTCTGTTAAATGCATTGGATTATGAAATTCAACTTGTTCCTAGGCATAGGGTATGAGTTTATTGTCAGTTTAGTAGAGTCAAGGGGTAGGTTGAAATTCCTTCTTACCCCCAATTGAATGTATCTGTGCTATAATGAAATTATAGCATGATAAACTCCCAACGAAGGAGGCATTAACAATGATTCGTATTCGTTATCCCTGTTAATATCAAGCGCGTGCCCCTCCAAAAATAATTGTAAACCCATTGTTACAATAAGACTATAAAACTATATTTTGGAGGTTGCATCATGGAAAAAATAATTAAAACCAGACTTGAACAAGTCTTAGGGCGACATCTTAATGGTCGCAAAATTGCAATATGGGGAAACCCGACACGTTTAATGTTGCGTGTCTTGAAGTCCTACGATTTTCACCTTGCCGATAGCGTTGATGTAAATGAGCATTATGTCGTTGCCGTAAATGATGACGATTTAGATGACTTCTTGACGGACGAGCAAAGTGAGCCTTTCGAGTTTGTTAATGACTACCTAACTTTCGATGATGACGGTGGAGAACTTCCGTTTGAGTGGGAGTGTTTTGGTGTAAAAGTTGGTAGGCAAACTTATTTTGGGGAAGGCATTGTGGGCGGCTGTGAAGAAGGCTATATCGAAAGTATTGGTCATTTCACATCTATAAACGGTTCTGCGGATATGGGCGTAAACCATCAGTTGGATATGATTTTTACCAGTGACGATATTGCAGAATTATTTACAGACGAGAACAAGGCTCTGTTTGAAAGCAAGTTGAATGCTAACAAGCAGTCACCCTATTCCCGTAGCAAAAAACGCATAACAATCGGCAGTGATGTTTATATCGGGGCTAATGTGTTCATCAATCCCTCGAAAGTAACCAGCATTGGTGATGGCGCAATAATCGGAACAGGTGCAGTGGTATTGGAAGATGTACCACCCTACGCCGTTGTAGTTGGTGTTCCTGCAAAGATAAAGCGTTACCGCTTTTCACCAGAAATGATAGAAGTCTTACTTCGTGTAAAATGGTGGAATTGGTCGGTAGATGAAATCAATGCAAACGCTGATGCTTTAATGTCGCCAGAAATCTTTATGGAAAGATTCGGTTCTTCCGAATCGTAGGGGACGGCATGGACATTACAATTAGACAGGCGGAAGTATGCGACATACCTCATTTGCTTGAAATGAACGAGAAATTTAACGGTGCTGGTGCAACTGCCGCATCCATGAAAGAATCTTTGGAAAACAGCATGGGTGAGATTGTACTTGTCGCAATAACAAATGATGTTGTAGTTGGTTTTATTTGCGGGCAGCTATATAAATCCATATGTTACGCAGACGGATTTTTAGCTGAACTTACCGAATTATATGTGCGTGAAGAATACCGAAGAAAAGGTGTTGCGGCAAAATTGGTAAGCGCATTGGAAGTGAAGTTTTTGGAAAATAACGCTCATGAAATCATCGTTAAAACTGGTGATGATAATGAGGAAGCTCATGGTCTTTATCTTCGTTGCGGTTATGAAGATTATGAGGAAACTGTGTTTTCCAAAGAGATTTAGCCCCATAATCACAGGCAGGAGCGGAACACCACCGACCCTGCCTGTATGCTTGTATGGAATTGTTGTAAGCGTCAAATAAAGACACGTCTAGGGCAACAAAATCAATTCTGAAAAACGCTTGAGGTTTTGCCTTGCAAAGCGGAATATTCTTTGTTATATTGATACCATTCCCAGCCCAAAACCTGTGTTTATTTGCGGTCTTTTTGGGCTGGGAATGGTATGAGTTTCGTGGATTGATGAAGATGTCGAAACAATTTGGAGATTTCAATTGCGAAAAATTGATTTCCGTGAGTAGAAACTGTGATAGCATTAACAAAAAATTAAGTGGAGGACGAAATCAATGGAAAAAGTAATAAAACTGTTAAATGACAACACTGTTTGCTACATCGCAACTTGTAGCGATAATATTCCAAGAGCAACACCAATGGAATATGTGATGGTGGATGACAGTTTAATTTTTTCAACTCGTGGTAACACCAATAAAGATAAGAATCTTAAGGAAAATAATAAAATCAGTGTAACAGTAAACAATATGCCAGTTTTTGTTACACTTAATGGTACGACCGAAACTCCATCCGTGGATGAAATAGAAAAATTAAAAAAGGTATACTTTGAACGCCATCCAGAACTTGAAGAAGATATAAAAGGTTGGTCGCTATGCTATTACAAGGTGATTCCAGTTGTTGCATACTACACCGATTACTCACAGGATGTCATTTCTGAAATCATTCATGCATAAGTAACATCAAAACCCATCAAGGGCAGCAAAATCAATTCTGAAAAAACGCTTGAGGTTTTGTCTTGCAAAGCGGAATATTCTTTGTTATATTGAGTTTCGTGGACTGATAAAGATGTCGAAACAATTTGGAGATTTCAATTGCGAAGAGATATTAATGATACTATAGCAGCGATAGCCACCGCTCATGGGCAGGGGGCTATTGGCATTGTTCGGATTTCTGGGGCAGAAGCGTTGGCTGTTTTGGGGCGAGTGTTTCGGCCTATGCCTGCGGAAATTTTGTCGCATCAAATGTATTACGGAAGCATCTGCAAGGACGGCGAAGTTGTTGATGAAGTTATGGTTTGTGTTATGCTTTCACCGCGGTCGTTTACTCGTGAGGATAGTGTAGAAATTTATGCCCATGGCGGCCAATTTGTGTTGGGGGAAGTTCTTGGCGCGGTGGTTGAGAACGGAGCGCGCTTGGCGGAAGCGGGAGAGTTTACGAAGCGGGCTTTTTTGAATGGGCGGATTAATCTTGCGCAGGCGGAAGCCGTTATGGATTTAATCGGCGCAAAAAGCGGCGCGGCACGAAGAGCCGCATTACGACAACTAGGCGGCGGGCTTTCGCAAAGAATTGAAACTGTACGCGACAAGATTTTACAATGGCTTGCGCATATCGAACTAAGCATAGACTACCCCGAACATGAAGAAGAAGCACGAAACGCAAGCGAAATTCTAGCCGAAGGCGGCGCGGTTGTTGCGGATTTGAAAAAACTCTACGAAACGGCAACTACAGGGCGAATCATTCGCGAGGGCGTGCGCACTGCAATTATCGGGCGACCAAATGTCGGGAAGTCTACGCTTCTGAATGCGATTCTGCATGAAAACCGCGCTATTGTTCACGAAACGGCAGGAACTACCCGCGATGTTCTAACAGAAGAAGTACGCATTGCCGATATTCCGCTAGTAATAATGGACACAGCAGGACTTCGCGAAACTTCCGACCCAATAGAGAAAATAGGCATAGAAAAAACCCACGAAGCCGCACAAGACGCGGAACTAATCCTATACGTAGCAGACAGCACAGACGGCTTAACACAAGAAGATAAAAAAATCATTGAAGGCTTGGGACAATCCGCAAAGCAAATTATCCTAATGAATAAATCCGACCTACGCGAAAGCGACGATAAAAGCGATTCCATAAAAATATCCGCAAAAACAGGCGAAGGACTGGACAAGCTTTTCACCAAAATACGCGAACTATTCCTAGCAGGGAATATTGGCGAAGGCGCGGAATCCGACATAATCACACGAGAACGCCACAAAATTCTACTAGAACAATCCGCAAACCACGTAACCCAAGCAATGCAAGAACTACAAAACGGAATCCCCGAGGACTTAGTATCGGTATCACTAAAAGCGGCATACATCTGTCTAGGCGAAATCCTAGGCGTTGAAATAGGTGATGACATTGTTGATAGAATCTTCTCAGAATTTTGCGTCGGCAAGTAAGCAAATAAAAAAAATATTAACCACCAACTCAATAAAGCAACCCCCACTCAACAAACGCCCTCCAAAAAGCAGGGTCAAGGGAGCGCGCTCCCTTGCAGGGTTTGGCGCGGGAAGCGTTCGCTTACGCTCATTGCGCCATATGGAACAGCGTCGCCAAGGTCTTAGCCATGCGTATGCGTAAAATTATAGTAATAGGCGGTGGTCACGCGGGCTGTGAAGCTGCCCTTGCGGCGGCGCGGATTGGAGCGCGGGTTACTATGTTCGTGCTTAGTTTGGATTCTGTCGCGCTTATGCCCTGTAATCCGTGTATTGGCGGAAGTGCTAAGGGGCATTTGGTTAGGGAAATTGACGCGCTTGGTGGGCAAATGGGTAAAGCTATTGATGCTACGTTTATTCAAAGTCGAATGCTTAATACTGCAAAAGGGCCTGCGGTTTATTCGTTGCGGGCGCAAGCGGATAAGAAACGATATATGGAGTATATGAAGCAAGTTTTGGAGAGCGAGCCTAATATTTCGTTGCGTGAAGGCGAAGTTGTGGATATTCTTACGGAGGAAAATAAGGTTGTTGGTGTGCGTATCGAATCGGGCGGCGTGGTGGATTGTGACGCGGTGATAGTATGTACAGGTACGTATTTGAATGCGCGTTGTTTGTATGGCGAAACAATCACGCACACTGGGCCTAACGGCTTGCGCAACTCGAAGGGGTTAAGCGAAAGCCTAAAGCGTCTGGGGTTCGCGCTACAAAGATTTAAAACGGGAACACCCGCCAGAATCCACCGCCGAAGCATAGATTTTTCAAAGATGTCTGTGCAACACGGTGATGAAAAACTCGTGCCGTTCTCCTTTGAGACAGACCCCGCGACTGTCGCACGCGAGCAAGTCCCGTGTCATTTAACGTACACCACACCGCGCACTCATGAGTTAATTCGCGAATCCATTCACCGCTCGGCAATGTATAGCGGGCTGATTGATGCAACAGGTACGCGCTACTGCCCTTCGATAGAGGATAAAATAGTGCGTTTTGCAGACAAGGAACGTCACCCCGTTTTCGTAGAACCAGAGGGACTTTACACGCAGGAAATGTACGTTCAGGGCATGAGTAGCGCGTTGCCCGAAGATGTTCAAATAGAAATTTATCGCTCTGTTACTGGGTTGGAAAACTGCGAAATAATGCGCGTAGCCTACGCAATAGAATACGACTGCATAGACGCAACCCAACTAACCCTAGGGCTAGAAGCCAAGCACATAAGCGGTTTGTTTTTCGCGGGGCAAATAAACGGCTCGTCTGGTTATGAAGAGGCCGCCGCGCAAGGTTTAGTAGCGGGAATTTCCGCCGCAAACGCCCAAATAGAAATAGGTCGTGCCGACGGTTACATAGGCGTTCTGATAGACGACCTAGTAACAAAAGGCACAGCCGAACCCTACCGAATGATGACCTCCCGCGCAGAATACCGCCTACTACTTCGCCAAGACAACGCCGACCTACGCCTAACTCCAAAGGCATACGCAGCAGGTCTAATCCCAGCCTCCCGCTTCGCCACCTTCCAGCAAAAGGCCTCCGCAATTCAGCAAGAAATAACCCATCTACAAAACACAACAATCTCCCCCGAAGTCGCCAATCCAATATTAGCCGCAAAATCCAGCACCCCAATAAAATCAGGCGCGAGGTTATCAGATTTAATAAAGCGACCAGAATTAAGTTACTTTGATTTTAAAGATTTAAGACCTTGGGGGCGTTGCCCCCAATCCCCCACAAGGGAGCATAGCTCCCTTGACCCTCATCATTTGCTGGCTGTTTTTGAGCAGGTTGATATTCAGTTGAAGTATGAAGGGTATATTGCTATTCAGTTGGAGCAGGCGGCGGCGTTTCGTAAGGTTGAAGAGAAGTTGATTCCGACTGACATTGATTATAATAGTATTGGTGGGTTGCGGTTGGAAGCGCGGCAGAAACTTTCGGCGTTGCGTCCTGTTAATTTTGGACAAGCTTCGCGGGTAACAGGTATTTCGCCTGCGGATTTGAGTGTGCTTATGGTTTATGTTCGTACATTGCAATAGTGGATTAATTCGCACCATTTTTGTTGTGCGGAATATATTAAGGGGAAGGTAATTCTTCCCTCTGGCGTTGCGGCGTGCCTGCAACGAGTACATAACCCTATGTATTGGAGGATTGCCTTTATGTTTTCCGAGATGCGATTAAAAAGCCGTTATCTAAACCCACAGGAGAAGTGTGGGCGTATATTTTTTGGTTGCAGACCAGAGCAACAAGTGGCGGCGAAATTCCTAAATGCAGTAATGGTAAACCCAGATGATGCATGGGCATTTGTGAGTAAAATTTATTCGCCTAGTTTGGATTTTAACGAGCTTCGCGAAATTCTGGGCGCGGGTGCAAAAATAATGACAGGAAAGGCATTGTATCAAACTGACCCCAAGAATTGCCTAACCCGTTCCATATATGTAGAAAACACTGCGTTAAACCTAAAGCGTCTGTTGCATTTAAAAATGATAAAAGAACCAGACAGAAACGGCGGCGCATGGAAAATATGCAGAGTGGAGCAAGAAGAATGCACACGGTAAACAACTGGGCGCAAGCCAACGGGCTAGAAATAACCGAGGCGCAAATGAACGCGCTAACCGCGCATAAGAATCAAGTACTAACAGTAAACCAGTACATGAACCTAACCGCAATAACCAACGAGGAAGATTTTGCGGTAAAGCATATAATAGACTCGCTTTCGTTGCTTCCTCATATAAGCGAGGGCGCGAAAGTTATTGACATAGGCACAGGCGCGGGATTCCCTGGGCTTGTGCTTCGCATTATGCGCGAAGATATAAAGTTGACATTGTTGGACTCGTTGCGTAAGCGGGTTAATTTTCTACGCGAAACGGTGGACATGCTGGGTTTATCCAATGTAGAATGCACCCACGCCCGCGCCGAAGAATGGGCAAAAAAATACCCGCAAGCCTACGACATATGTACAGCCCGCGCAGTAGCTAGTTTGGACAAACTAGCCGCTTATGCTCTGTCATTAGTAAAAAAGGGCGGAATCTTCCTCGCAATGAAAGGCCCAGAAGTTTCCGAGGAACTGCAAAAAGCAAAACCCGCGCTGGAAAAATATCGCGGGTCAGTAGAAAACATAACAATCGCTGAACTCACACCAGAATTACGGCATTCCATTATAACCATTCGCAAGTGCTAGGCATCACTCCATTTATGCCCCTTTGTTTTTAGTAAGTTCTTATGAGAGATTAGCAAGAATTTCATGGTAGCGTTTTGTTGCTAATTCGCTTGGCTGTCCTTTTTTGCAAAATGTTAGATTTGCTAGTTTCGGGACATTTCTTTCAACAATAACCATACCGTTCACAAGTTTATTTTGTAGGGTGCGAAATGCTTCTAAAAATCGCTCGTCATTTTTTGCTTTATCATAGAAAGACAGTACATAAACATACTGGAATAGGTTGTAATACCATAATGGGTATTCTACCTGCATAAACCGTGACCCCATTCCATATTGGCAGGGGCCGATTGGTTTTCTTATCGTCCAATGAGAAAGTAGAAATTCCAACGCCTTATCAAGTTTTGGTTCGTTGTTTACAAAGGTGCTGTGTCGAAAGGCATCTAGGATATTTAATGTAGGTAACGGGTTTGAATATTCCGTTTCTGGGCCGCGCCCAAACGAAAATTTATTACACCGCCAGCCGCCATCATTCCAAGGCGTGTCTAAAAAATAAGAGAGTGTAGTTTGTATGCGTTCGTCTTTAACATAACCCAAGCGGCACATTAAATTAACAGCGTAAGCGGTGTGACAGGGAAGGATTCCTCCGCTGGGTGTTATCTTGAATCGCCCATCTTTTTGCCAAACGCTAAAGAATAAATCGGCTACCGCTTCTAAAATAGGGTCTGTTGTTTCCATGCCAAGTTCAAGTAACATTAGCGCGCTGTCTATACACGAAAACGGCGAACCTTTCCCCAGCCGCTTGTCGGGAGTAGTCCAGTAGTCTGCCCCTAAATCATGCCTGTGAGATAATATTATATCAACATCATCTTGATATTTTGAATCAATCGCCATTTTTACACCTCCGCTTAAACTTGCTGTGCGAGTTTATACCAAATCTTAGAAAGCGTCAATTTTCTTGTATCGGAAAATTTTACGTTCAGCATAACTGGCTTCGTGACGTATGCGTAGCTTACAAATATTTCTTGAAAAATGGCGTGACGGTTGGTAAACTATATGAAAAAGGCAAGGGGCTAAATATGAGAAAACTGGAATTAATAAATGTTCTTATTGATATAAAATCCATTGTGTCGAAGAATCCAGAACTTGTAAAGCGTGTTGGGGTATTTGGGTCGCTTGCAAAAGGGACTTTCAGCGATAGCAGTGATATTGACATTGCGGTGGAGTACGCCACAACAGACGAGTTTGAATTTAGCAGATTCGTAAGTTTTTGCGAGTTATGCAATTCCTTAATGGATTACGTTGCCAACTCTTATGGAAGAAAGGTAGACCTAGTTCATTTAGATAATCGCGCTGACGGTCTAATCCACGATATAAAAGATGAGGTGGTTTGGATATGACAGAGCGAGATGGCAAGCTACTAAAAAAGCTTGCCGCATATCAACGCGACTTGGCATCATCAATGAAAGAATTTCGTATAACCTCGCCCAACGATTTAGGCAAAATCCATATCATGGTGCGTCGTGGCTTGGTACAAACAGTGGGCGATATGTTTGAATTAACCGTTCCAATGAGCAGTGAAGTGTTAGAACAATTGCCGTTGAATCAAATTATCATCAAGCAATTCAGAAACACCGCAAGTCACAGATACGACAGAATCACTAACGAATTTGCTTACGCATGTTTGATGCATTGTGTTGATAAAGAATTTGTAAGCGTTATAAAATCGCTAACACTGCTATAAGTCAACGTAAATTTCAAAAGGACTATTGCATTCTGGATTTTGCAATAGTCCTTTTTTATAGGCTAGGAAATTGTTCATGGCTTCGAGGCGTATGCATGGCTTACCAATGCATGTAATCGGCGAAAAGCGGCTATGCCGCTTACCCAGTTTTCTGCCAAACCCTAGCGGCTAAAATAGTCATATCATCTTTTAAGCCATCACGGGAACGACGTTCGGCTTCTGATAAAAGATGGTCGGCAAGGTCTTGAGGGCTGGCGAAACGACAGGTTTTTAGCGCGTTTTTTACCCAATTTTCGTCTGCGGCGGTGGATTTTTCCGCGCTTACGCCTGCGGAGGTTACGCCGTCTGTTACCATCAAAATTACATCGCCATGCCGTAACTCGCGTTCTGTTATTTCAAGGTCAACATCGTTTAGCATTCCAATCGGAAGCGAAGACGAGCGCAACACCGCAACTTTTTCATCTCTCAAAAGAAAAGTTTCTGCCGCGCCAATTTTAATAAATTCGGCGCGTCCAGTATAAAGGTCAACGGAGCATATATCTAATGTAGAGAAAGATTCCTCACTACTTTTTAAAATTAGTACGGAGTTTATCATTCTTACGGCTAGTTCCTTATCAAAACCGCTTTCGATAAAATCTTCGAGAAGCCCTACTGTTGCCGCGCTTTCTCTTCTGGCGCGTTCGCCACTGCCCATTCCGTCAGACAGCACCAGCAAACACGAACCATTCCGTAACTCCATAGCCGAATAACTATCCCCCGACCCACGAGAACTTTTTGCCCTATGCGCAACGCCGCTAGTGATTCTAAATCGTTGGTCTTCCATGAAGCGGGCGTGACAAACGCCTGCTTTTATATTGCAATCGCCGCTTTCCACGCGCATTTTTCTTTTCAAGACGGCGTTCAGCACGGGCAAAATTTCCGAAACGCAAGCCTTCTTGCCAATACAGGGTTTATGATTTATGGATACGCGATATTTTCCCGTGTTATCCTCAAGCACAATCACGCTGGAAACTTCGACTTTCTGCTTTAGCAACGCCATTATCATTTCTTCTTCCAGCCCCTCGTGGAAGCGCAATGACATATCAATCTCGTCCGACAAGCATTTGACAATACCCGCCACCCCATGCAATTGCTGACTAATTAACTCGCGGCTTTCAGCAATACGATTATGCCAGCGTAAATCATTTCTATACACGTTAAAAATTGCGTTAAGTTCCTGCACAAGCGCGTCGGGGGATTTGCAATCTTTTCTAAATGTGCGACCCATATCGTCAAGGGTTGCCACGCCCTTCCCAGCGCAAGCGTTTAGCATTGCAAATACCTGCTGGTGTGTATTATATAAATCTTCTTCCCAGCACCATTCGCGGCTGGGGCATGAACCGCACACCCGCCCTGCCAAGTCATCTATTAACAGCGAAATATCATGTTTATTCAGCCCCGCTTTAGGCTTCGACAGCCCGCTAAAAGTATCTGCAAGCTTCCCAAACGCTGACGCAAAACTATCCAGCCGTCGTGTAGTTTCTTCCTTTATCTTATCCATGTAATCGTCTGCGCTGTCCAACACAGGATTAATCGCCGCCGCCACATTAAAATAGAAAGATTGCGGCGTAATCATAAACGCCACACCAGCAGCAATCACGCCGTATAACATAGACAACCCAAACCAATCCCGCGCAAGCAGAAACAACGCCCCTGCCCCCAGCGCGGCAACTCCACCAATTACAGCAGGTCTGCTCCATTTCTTAGAAAGCCCACTTGCAAAACCGCCACCAATTCCCGCGATTCCAAGCACGGCGGCCCATTCCGCGCCCCAATATCCCGCCAAATGCAGAAAAAACCCAAGCAGCATTCCAGCGGCGGCGGCCATAGAAGCACCCCCCTTAAACGCAACGATACATAAAACATATACACAGAAAAAAATTCTAAGCGGCATCATACCGACATAAATATCTGATGCACCCGCAATAATCCCAGCAAATACAATGGTAATGGAAGCAATATCTTCCCCAGAAAGAAGTTTTGTCCGTCGTTTTCGCCCCGTAAGTATGATATGTGCGCGTTTAATCACAAAAGTAAGCGCGCCAGCCAAAACAGTTTCCAGTATTGCTATAGTGAAAAAGAACACACTCATGCCGTATAATGAGGCCATAACAATTCCCGCGACAAACATAGCAACAGCTGCCGCCGCCGCAATCCAGTGAAGTTTCAGCCAAGTACGAAACTCGCCCTTGGTAGCGCGAAGCACCAGAAAGTAATAACCATAAAGCATCCACACGGCAAGCAGATACCTAAACGCATACATATCGCCAAGCCGCGTAGCCAGCCCCAACGATACGAAAATAGCGGTAAGGAGAAACCCCTGCCCACTGGTCATAAACACAACAAGGAACGGAATTGCCAGCGGATTAATAAATCCAAACACTTGCGCCCGCCCAATAAAGAACCCAAACGCGGCAATTAGCACAACGGCAAATTCACGTTTACCCACGCGGGGTGGTTTATTTTTCTCAGTGGGACGGCTCATAGGAATATGCATAATAATCACCAATGTTTATTCTAAGCATGTCCAATTGAAAGTTTTGTCAAAACATGGATGGGTATTACAAAAACATTACGATTGCAAAAACAAACGTATGTTCTCTGTTTTGTTCGGTTGTTCTTGACGATAGTATTGATACAGGTGTAGTATGCCTATGTCTTATTTCAATTCCATCAATTTCCATAAATTCAATTCTAACCTTGGGGGGTTGATAAGTAATGAAAAGATTTAAAAGAAATGTAAGCTTGTACCTTGCAGTGCTTATGGTTTTAAGCCTGCTAATGCCGTTTGCAACACCGCTTAACGTATTTGCCAACGAACCGCCACCAACTGGTGGGCTTGGCACTGGTATGGGCGTTGCGCATCAAGGCATATTGCGTGCTACTTTTGACGCAATGTTACTTCCCGGAATGGGCGGCAGACCCGATTACATGTCGGATAACAATATCGCGCCAGACGGAAGTGTTATGCTTAACTGGCCAATGACAACACCACCAGGCGGCTCGGAATTTTTAGATGTACTACGTTTCTATGATGAATTTGGGCGTAGACATGAGCTTTCTGTGCGAAGCATTCATGGTGATGTTGGCCGCGGAGTTATGGTAAATTACGACGTATTTATCCCAATCGACGAAACTGGAGCGGGAGTACGTTATATGCATATCAGTGACCCGCTTAGACGTGGGCAAGGTTATGGCGCACCAGGTTTTCAAATATTTGTACCTGGCCCAAATATCTTTGAACACGCACGTTACTTCTTTGTAACCAACGACCGTAACTATCCAATGGTGGACACCTACAGCACCACACGCCTAAACCGCGTAAACGACCGTCCACGCTTTGATGTTACCGACACAGACCCAACGCGTGACTTTACGCGTCTTCACCCGCGTTATCCAAACAACTGGAACTCGGGTACATTCACGGGTATGGTACAAAACCCCGCATGGCCTGGTTCACCACCAGACCCTACAATTCCACAGTATATCGAAGGCGACACAGGTTTGGATTTCTTCCCGCCTTATGTAAACACGCCTTATGTACCTTTGTTTGACACCATGCATTACAACTGGCTTTCGCCCAGCTTTAACATTGAGGAAGGTCATGGTTACTCCTTCCGCTTTGATAACAGAACCCTGCATTTCCGCTGGGAAAATGGTCAATTCTTCTTCTTCATAGAAGATATTTTGGGCATGGGCATAATTCACGACTTTACGTTGGAACGCTATGCTGGCACAAATATCGACCTATATGTAAGAAGCGTCGGTGCTGTGCCTCCACCAAGCCTTTTGCACACAAATGTTAATCCCGCGCTTCCCAACACAATGGGCAGAGTGTATGTTCTTGCGGGCATTGACATGGATCATATGGCGGCGATTCCATTCGCACACAATGATGGTGCGGCAAATCCAGCTCTACCAAATACAAATCCAGGCCTGTTAGGTGGTTTTTACGACCAGCAATCAGACCCCGCGATTTTCCCTGTGGTTGCGTCGCATCTAACTGCGCCGTACCCGCTGTTTGACACAGGCAACCTAAACATGCGCGACGAACCACCAATCGCGTCCCCAGCCGAGCCAGTAATGGGCTTGGATATAAGATTCAACCTACCCAGCTTTTTCAACGAAGACACAAGAGAATTTAACCGTGCCGTTGTTGAACACCCAGTTGGCGAAAGATTGGGCGTGGTGCTATCTATTCACGTAGGCGGCGCGCAAACCCCAGAAGACTTTGAAATTAGATTCCCATTGGGCAACATGCCTGTATATACCGCTGGTGGAAACGCTGGTTTTGGTGTAGGCGGCTGGGAAGCCACATTGATTCCACGCGAATCAAGAACCTTCGCAGTAGACGAAACTCCATTTGAAATAGAACTCATGGACGCTTCCCGCCTAATGAGATTAAATGAAACAGTTGCAGACCGCGCACGCCTACAAATAGGTGGCTTGCGTCCAAGTATTGCATACGAAAACTCAATGATAGCATTTGGTCCATATGACGCGGTTGCTGGTGATGTTTCCAACTTCCTAAGCAGAGCGTCAAGCCCGATTGCAACCTATACCAATCCGTTCTACACCTTCTTGGATTTCAGATTCGATAGGCTTCTTGGGCGTGAAGTTATAATCGCCGAGCCTTTTAACTTCCATATCGCGCAATTAGGGCGCGGTCATAATGTTCGTATTGGTTACTACGAATTAGTTTCCACTCACCCATATCCCGGTTGGCAACCAGTTGCGGTAAATGCCGCTATGACTGATGTTTACTTCAGTATACCGGGGGTTATTATTGGTGAATGGGTATTTGGTATTCGTCAAACGCAAACATTCCCGCTGGTGGGCAACCCGCCAAGACTACTTTCGCAAAACGTAGTTTGGGCTCCCAACAGAGAACCGGGCATTGATATTCCAACCAATTTCACAGTAGACAATGTGCGTCACAGACCAATGCGCGAACCCGCTATGAATTTTGACATCTATCAAGCAGGGCATTTGGAATTTACGGCGCAGTGGAACATTGCCCCCTTCACCCGTGAAATTATGCCACGTCTAGGGCGTAACGTGACATACCCACTTGATGCAGACCGTTACGGTAATGCCAACGACGTACTCCGCGTAACCTATATAATTGGTCATTCCACCTCGCCAGAAACAGAAGCCATGGTTGCAGGCGGCGAAACCGCTCACAGAGAATATATCCGTGTAGAAATGGAAATACGCCGCGTATTCGACGAGTTCGGCAACCTTCGTACCGACGCGTTGGAAGTACGTTACTTGGACACAAGTGACTTTGTTCCCGCAAGATACCCTGGTACACCGCACCCCATTGCAAACAGATACTCCGAAGTAGGCTGGATTACAGTAATACCACGCCCCGACCCCTCACTGGGCGAGAGCGTGTTATATGCGTCGGTTGACATCGTAACGAACTCGGTGCGTCGCCACCGTTATCCGCCCCCACCAGATTACATGCGTGATGATTTCCAATTCGCAGGCGTGTACTTCATGAACGTAAGACTTGAAAACTGGGGCGTAGTAGGTAGCACGCACAACCTAGGCGAAAGAAGCCCATGGAGTTTGTTCGACTATATAGTAGTCGAAGACTTCCCAGAGCTAGACCCGCCACCACCAGCAAACTTGACGGTAGAAGCAGGGCCACAAGCTGGCACAACAACCCAGCCATACCTAAATGTTTCTTATGGAATACCAGCAAGCGCGTTGTTGACGTATCTTAACACGCAATATCCAATGGAAACGCAAATCACGACAAATCTTTATATCGGACGGTTTGAAGCGGCTTTGATGGATACATTCTTCCCGTACTCAACCGCCGCCGAACCACTAAGAAGACCGCTGGAAGCTGAATTAAGAAGTCTACCAGCAAACGCGTACTCCATTGACTTCCTAGACCCAAGGCTTGACGCGACTTTCGTAAACAACAGAACTGAACTTAACCTTGGCGACCCCGTCCTACAAAATATCCTACGCGGCGAAATAGGCGCGACTCCACAATCGGGCGTAGTGCGAATCACAAATATTCCACTGATTGCGCACGACCAGTTCATTGCCACCCCTTCGGGAATTACCTTCAACGCAGGTGACATAATCAACTTCCCAGCAGGCGCAGATGTGGAAGAAATGGACGCAAGTTTCCGCGTAACCAATGACATCATTAACTACGGCGCGGATTTAGTAATAAATCTTCGATTGATTAACATGGACGAAAACACAGTGTACTTTGTGTTCTCCGACCTTGAAATTGAAAAATGGGATGAACTTTCCCCGTTTGACTGGGAACTAATGCCCATTGTGGAAAACCCCGCAATTTCAACCCTAACGGGAGTAGTTTCAGACACCACAGTAGGAACGCCAGACCGCCCAGGTCCAGGCGAAGTAGGCCCACCAGCCCCAGAGCTAAACGTGCGAGACGTAGAACAAATGGCGGCAACAATCTACTGGGCACCAATTGAACTAACCCCACAGGAAGAAGAAGGCGAAAACGAGATAATTCGTACAGAGTGGGAAATTATCCGCATACTAGACGGCGAACGCATGACCACAGACCAAATGAACACCCGTAACAGAAATTTCGCGGAAGTGTTTGCAGGGCTAGTAGATTCGCCACGTCGTAAAGGCTGGATAACAGACGGAAGCGGCTTCACCGTTGTAACTTTAGACGGGGCAGGCAATGTAGCCGAAGAAGAAATTATCGCCCCCAACGAAGGTACTCGCTATCTGTACAATCCAAGTGAAGTATCACTTAGAGATATAACCTTGCACCCGAATAACCTATACTTCTACTACGTGCGTACCGTTCGCATAGAAGAAGCTTGGGACGACCAACTTCAAGATTATGTTCTAGTTCGTAGCGTTTCAACATGGTCAGAAGTAACCGTAACAACCCGTACAATTCCACCGCCAATCTACCTTCGCCAAGAAGACCCCGGCGACCATTGGGGCTTTGACGAGCAAACAATGGCGAGAATAAGCTGGGTTCACCCCAACATGGAATTGGTTCTCCAAGGCATTGGCACTTACTTCTTATTCCAATACCAAGTGTGGAGACAAGACCCAGAAAGCACCGACGAAGGCGCAGGTCGCTGGGACGATGTACAAACAATCCCCGCATACTTGATGACCGAATATATGCTAGACCAATTCAACCCGTTGCGTATGCACTATATCTTGACTGGGCTTGACCCTGGTTCTATGCATCAAGTGCGTGTGCGCTTGTATGATGTAGTAACAAGCGACCAATCACTATGGTCAAACACGATTATAATTTTCACAGAAGCCGAGGACGAAGACGGCCCTGGTTACGGCCCATGGATAGACTATCTACGCCGCCGCCTTGAAGAAATTCTACGTCAACCCTTCTGGACAGTGCAAAGAACACCAACTACAAGCATTCTAGTATACCGTCCCGCCGATGTATTCCAAGGACACATGGAAGGTTCAGCAGGCCCGATTCCACTACACAACACTGGCGCAAACCGCGTTGTGTACTACCTGCCCACATCAATTATCTTGACGGCAAACGAAAACAATCGCGGGTTCGTAACAGCACACCCCGAAATGGAGTTCCAGTTTGCGCCGTCATTCCTCAACCCGTCAACCAATGAAGCACTAGCAACCATGCTACGCTCCATTGATGTGAGAGGTTCAGAGCTAACAGATTCTTTCGTGCGTATGGAAATCGACCGCACCACTTTGGAAGAAATCAACGGTGTACCATCAATAACCCCACGCACCGCGCTTACCATGGAGCTAGTTGGAACAAACGACAATACACGCAACATAGTGACATGGGACGCACACATGTATAACCGCGCAAGAAGAATCGTTGAAAACTGGCTAACCGACCCCTTCGTGTTAGAAGGAATAAGAGAGCAGTTGCGCAACGAACTTTCCAACGAGGATATATCCGACCATCTCTATCATGTAGTTTCCCGTGTTGAAGCTGAAATCATTCGCGCAACCAGCGAATACATCAACACAAGAGAAGGCGGAATCCTAACAAACCACCGTTATCAAATAACAGATTTCGACTCCGCAGTGCATGTGACAGCCACCCGCGTTACAGAAAACATGTACGTTTCTGGTCACAGACTTGTGAACAATAACTGGCAACCACAGAATTTGATTGAGTATCACCATGGCCGTTCGTTCTTAACTCGCGCACCTGGTACGTTTGCCTTTGTTGGGCGTGTTGTGGATATTCCTTATATCTACGTCACCCCAGGCGGCGACATTATCACCACCATAGTTGCGCGCTACGGCTTGGAAGATTTATTCGGCGTAAACGTAGACTTGCATCAAAACGCCAACCGTCAAATGGTTGTAGGCTCGATTGCAAGAATGGCAGGAGTGCCACGCGGCGCGGACGCATTTGGTTGGGCAAACCGCTACCTAAATGTAGAGATGTCTAGCCGCAACGCTCTTGGTCTAATTTCTCGCCAAGAAGCAATTGCAGTAACAATGGCACTTTACGAACACCGCACTAACATGCCAATTGCCACAATGAGAATCAACAACTTCCAGCAGACAGCGGGAATGAACCTAGACCCACGTTATGCGCAAGCAGTACGCGGCGCGTTCGAGTTGGGCATTGTGTCAGAGGATTTTGACCCAGCAGGGGCAATAACCATTGGCGAGTTTTTGGATATGCTAAGACTTATGAGTGCGCGTGTACGCGTGTAAGAAGGTTTTGATATGACTGTCAAACCGACGAGGAGGGTGATACTGTTATGAAGAACACAATAAAAAGAACGCTTGCGCTATGGCTGGGGTTAATGATGCTTTTCGGCTTAGTGCCAATCACCGCATTAGCCGCGCCACCAGACCCAAGCCCGCCCGCAAGTGAAAGACCTTGGCGGCAACGGCCTGTTTCCGATGCCACAATCGTGGTAAACCCCGCGCAATCTGGCGGAACTTCTTATAGCTTTAATATCATGTGGTCGCGCCCGCATCTTTCGCAAGTGCTGGATATGCGCGTTGGTGAAGTTTGGTTGCAGCAAGCCGCTGATTTAGGCTTCTGGACTATTTTCCCCACTCACTACTTGATTAATTTCAGAAACGCAACCCGTAATGAAGTATTTGGCGCAAACCCAGTTTTGCCGCCAATTAATGTACCAGCACCCGCTGGAGGGCAGGATAGAACCCGCCCTCCGGGGATGGCTCTTGAAGTTTCAACAGGTCAAAGGCAGTTTACAATGCGCCCCGCAAGCCTGTATGAAATTCACATTGACCCAGTGCGGCCTATTCCTATTTTGTTGCCGCCACCTCCTGGCTCGCCGCCTTACGCGCCTTCAATGCTTGGGTCAACTTCCGCACCTATTGATAATGCTCCGGGGCTTCCAGCGGGACGCGATTTGTTGTTCCTTACGGATATTACTCCCGAAGTTCAAGGGCGCAACAACATCATCACCGTAACTTGGGAAGAACCTACTTTTAATGGTATGGCTGTTTTCCCATACTGGCATGTTTCCCATGTTGTTTACACTGGGCCGCCTATTGCGCCAAGTTCTGGGCATGTGCTTCCCGTGCGTGGGCCTAATGCTGGCGTGAACGAAATCAGCCGCAACCCAGATGGCACTTTGACAGCTACAATCGCACACCCAAATATCAGACCAATTGGGCAATATGCAATTAGAATTGAACCCATGCTTGGGCCTAACCCTGGCGTTGGCGCACATAATGTGCGTAACAATGCCGACGGAACAGGTCGTGCCTCTACCGATTTATCAATTGGAGGACGGCAGTTTAGCCTACACTTCACACAAAACGACTATGTAGCAATTGCCACAATGATTCCAGAATTGCATATCGAGCAAGCTGGTGTGCAGTTTCTACGCCTTTGGTGGCCACCACTAACCGCGATTTTGGGTGATATTTCCCATGTTGTGGTAGAAGAATGGCCGCCAGAAATGGAAGGCGTGATTCCCGAATCTGCGGCAGGTAGACTTGGTACTATCTCGACATATGCGGGTGCGGGAATGATTCACAACAACGAAACTTTTGTTGGGCCTGGTATTCCCAGTGAACGTAGAGGTTTCTCGTTGGCAATCCACTTCCATGATGGAACTGTTTTGCGTACAGAAGTTGTTGTGTTTGACCCGTTGGTAGCAGAGTTTAGCCCGTATCGTCCAGAAATTGTCCATTTAGACCATGTTGGCGAAGGTAGACTTTCCATGGAATGGCTTGCGTTTGCTCGCTTCCCTGCTGTTCCTGCGGAGGTCGCGCAAATTCCAGAAGGCGACCCATACAGAGGTCGTTTTGTAGATACAGCCCTGTATTACGAAATTTTCGTTTCTGACAACTGGGAAGACATGAGCAACATGACCACGCCACTAATGACTGTACGGCCAGGGCAACTATACGGCTATCGACGATTAAGCCCCGTTCAGCCAGAGCCGTTAGTACCTGTTTTTGACCCGACGTGGCAACTTTTCCCCAATCAGTTTATAACGCAGTACCAGACATTTACGCCGCAAGGTATTGTTACTAGGGATATTCGCGGTAACAGGGTTTACTTTGTTAGAATCCGCGCTGTTCGCGAACCTGGTGGGCAGGCTTCTAGCTGGGCATATGGTAGCGTTTATGTTCCACCACTTGACCCATTGCTTGTTACCCCCGAAATGATTTCCTCACCTCCAGTGCAAATTGTTACCGCTGAAATTACGGAGACTTCCATTCCATTGCAATGGGATATTCGTTACTTGGAGGTTATGCAACCAAACCTTAGCGCGACTGATAGATATTTATTCCGCAACCCGCACCCATACCGTGATGTATGGCATACGGTAATAGGCGCGACAAGAGAAGTCGTTCCAAATAGACCAAATGATGTACGCTTGATTTATGGACGGTCTGCGACATATATCAACTTCATTCAAGAAGACCCGCACCCAACCGCCGCACCACGCTACAGATTCCTAAACAACATGATTAATGCCGCACACCGCACAAGGCTTCTGGGCTTGGAAGATTTCCCAATGAACGTAAACCAACCCGAGGAAGTAGCACCATTCTTGAGAGATGCGCGTACACAAATGTATTCGTTCCTTTCAACTGAATGGGGTTATGCCCCCGCCGCTGGTGCGCCGCCAATGGCTTTGCGCATACAGGACACGTACAATTTTAGCTATCAAATTCATGCAGTGCCATATCAAACCGTGCGTCGCACGGCAGGTGGTTTTGACGCTTACCGCGATTCGCTAAACCCTGCGGCTTGGCGTTCAATTGGTCGCCCCGACGTTGAAGATGGCGTGGCAAGGCATGTTGTTACTGGGCTTACGCCAAACACTCCGTATATCATTTTCATTCGCCCATATGTTATGATTTCTGGGCAAATGATTCATGCGGCGTACCCGACTTATGTAATTGGCACAACTGTGGTTGTTCCCGACAGACCAGTTCCCACTCCTACAACGCCTGTGCTTTTCCCCGTTCCGCGTTACACAACGCGCAACCAAGTTGGCGTAAGATGGCGTGTGCAAGCCGATATGGTTTATCAATTGCGTATTTCGCATTTGTTTACCGATTATAGTGCAGGTGGAACACCAATTAATATTTCGTGGGAAGATGTTCAAGCCGCATTGGACGGCGAAGTAGTTGAACTTGAAAACCCACGCGCTTTGCTGGATGTGCAATATGTAGGCGACGTGCCATATTTCCACTTGCGCATACAGGAACGTTTCCCGTACACGACTTATTATATCTGGGCGTTCGCGCTGGGCGTTGACGAAGACGGCAATGTTCAAACACAACCGTCAGAACCTTCAAACCCCGTTGACATCAGAACCCTAGACATTGAACCACCACCGCCACCAAGAAACTTGCAACGCGCAACATCAACAATTTTGGCGGCGTTTAACCGTTACAACAGCACCACTCACCGCAATGATGAACCCGAAACGCTAATCATTTCGTTCAATCGTATTTTTGCGGATTTCCGCGACGACATGGGTAATCCACGTCCACGCGCAACGGGTGGAACGGCATCCGGTGGCGCGGCAAATTCGCTGGATTTGCCAAACGTTCCAGATACTGATGCTTACGCACAAATTCACTTGATTCGTTTTGCTGAACTTCGTGCTAATCGTCAGCATCATGTTCGTGCGCGTACAATTTTGACGGTACAACGCGGGCAACCCGACGTTTACAGCTACGAAATTCAAGTTGCGGATAACGAAGATTTCCTTGATGCAATTACCTTCATTATACCGCCGCTGGTTGGGCTTGACCCAATTAACATGCGCAGGGCGCATTCTGTCTGGGTTTATGTGGACTTATACACTGGCGTTGATGATGGCGACTTCGACGAAGCGCATCACCCCGACCAATATCCACTGCCCGAACGCGATTGGGAATTGACCTACGACCGTGGTACTCAAACCTTAACATGGCGTTTCCGCACAAACCAACGCGGCGCAGACGGCAGACTTGACCAAAATGTAGACCAACGCTTCATCACGCAATTGGTTCGCGATAGAGTGTTTACCTTCACCGCTGACATGACTTCTTACAATAACATGCCGATTTCTAACCGCGAAATCATCATTCCAGAATCAATCGTGAGGGCGTTTGCTGGGCAGAACATCACCTTTGAAATTCTTACAGGTGATACAAATATTCTGATTCCTCCAGGGGCATTTGATACCGCGCAGGTGCGTTCGTTGCCTGCGGGCGTTGGCACTTACTATCGAATTGCTATAAACTCTACCCTTGCGGGAATGCCGCCTTTGCAGACCAATACCGAGTTTGCTACCGTTCCGCAAAGGTTTTCGGTCACGGCTTCCACGCCAAACCGTTCCGCTCCGCTTACAAGTTTTGCGCGTCCTATTGGGATAGTTCTTCCCGTTGAGCCGCACATTACGCCAGACGGCTTGCGTACTGGGTTGTTCGTAAATGATACAGGTACTGCTTCTTGGCGCGATACGCAGGGGCATTTCAACTTCTCGCAAAATACTTTGTCTGCTACTATTAGCAACCCGACAACCTTTGCTGGAATTTCTCGCGCTACACCGCCAATGGCCGCACCAAATCACCCAACAAACACCGCTATGGAACGCGTTTCCTCACGCATGACATTCACTGATATGGTTGCCTTTAACCCGAATGCGAATGTTACAGCTAATCAGTTTAACAATATCGTAAACGCGTTGATTCATGGAAACACTTCTGTGTCACTGTCGGCAAGCCTTTCACCTGCAAACGCTCGCTCCTTGGGTAATGCAAGGCTTCTTGCACCGCAAGACCTAACTCAAGAAGTGGCACTGGACATCATGGTTCGTTTGTATGAAAACCGCACCCGTCAAATTCTTACGCCAATGAGCCCTGCGGCTTCCATTCCAGGTTTGCAAAACGCCAACCCCAACCTTCACAATAACCTAAGAAAAGCCGCCGACATTGGGTTCGTAACTGGCCCAATAGAGCCAAACGCACCACTAACCATGGGTGCGTTGATGAACATGGTGGATATAATCATTCTTGATGCGGGCATGTAATAAGGATTTTTGAATAAGCATCGTGCATATCATTCTGATATGCACGATTTTTTTTTGCCTTGTACTGTTTTAGCGGAAAAAGTATTAGGGCGTGTTAAGACGTTGTATTGCTATTGACATTGTGAAAGTTTCATGTAATCATTTAAATGATAATATTTTTTTGGGGGGATAGATAATGAGCATACGTGCTACGTCGAATAGTGCTTTGCGGCACATAACCATAAATGCTGCGGATATAGGATTGTCAATTCGGCGGCTGTCTAGCGGGCAACGGATTACTCGGGCGGCGGATGACCCTGCTGGTTCTGCTATTTCTTCGGGAATGCAAGCCCAGATACGCGGCATGGATAGGGCTATGCGAAATGTTCAAGATGCGACAAGCCTTCTTCGTGTGGCTGATGCGGCTATGGGTGAAATAGAGAGTATGGTTCAGCGTATTCGGGAATTGACCGTATATGCCGCAAATGACACCCAGACAATAAATAGCCGTCAAATGATACAACTGGAGATTAATCAACTGATTACAGAGATAGACAGCGTTGCACACAGGACGCAATTTAATGAACGTACTTTACTTACGGGGCGGTATGCGCCGCCGCTTGCGCATGGGGTTGGGGCTTCGCAGATGGGCTTTTCCTCGCCGTTGGCGCAGGCAGGCTTTGTGCCGTCGCAGGGGGCGGCTAGTATTGCGCCGATTTCTGGGTCGCATTCGCAAACCCGTGTTTTGCCTACGGCTTCTGCTGGACGCACGATTAATATTAACGACCTTCATAACGCCGCCGCAACCAACACTGATTACCTAGCTACTTATGGCTGGTGGTTTGATTGGAATGCGTCGTTGGGTAGAGGTACGCTTCGTATTACGGCTTCCACTGACGATGGTTTGGGTGCGTTTCATGTTACTGGTGATTTTGACCCTTCTGACCCTACCCCTAATGCATCAGCGGTGAACACCGCTATCGTTCTCACAGAAAATGCAGAGCTTAATGTTGACCTTATTCTTGAAAATGTGAATATCCGTTCAAATTTTAACTCCGCGCTACGGTCTGTGGGTTCGGATTTGAATTTGCACTTGGTTGGAGATAACAGGCTTTTGTCTAACCGACCTTCATACAGTGCCGCTGGAATTTTTGTGGAAAGCGGGCCACTAGGACAAGGTGGAAATTTGAGAATATATGGCACAGATAACGACACGCTATATGCACGAGGAGGGGCGAATAGCGCGGGAATAGGTAGTTTCAGATTAAACACAGGGTCAGTAACTATTCTTGGTGGCAACATTACCGCACATGGTTCTGGGCAGGCGGCAGGTATTGGCGGCGAGCGTGGGGGACTCGGCATAATCAACATTGAAGGCGGTATAGTTCGTGCTTTTACTACTGGGTCTGGTGCGGCTATAGGTGGCGGCTATCGCACTCATGGTGGGGAAATTACCATATCAGGCGGCTATGTTTATGCAAGAGTAGGTGGGCATAGTGCGGCAATAGGCGGTGGCATGGATGCTGGTAGTGGCGTAATACGTATCGAAGGCGGTATAGTTCGTGCTTATGGAGGTCGAACAGGAGCAGTAATTGGTGGTGGCGCGCATAATGTTGTTAATGCGCCGCACTTGGCTAATATTACCATTACGGGTGGTACTGTTTATGCAACAGCAGTGGCTACTGGTCATGGTGCTGCAATTGGCGTAGGCGCAAGTGGGACTAATAACCATAACAGCATAATCACAATAGGTGGAGATGCACGCGTAACCGCAATAGCAGGCATTTATGGCGCAGGAATAGGCGGTGCCAGAGGGCGTGGAGCAGGAACCATTATTATTGAGGGCGAGGCCATTGTTAATGCCACGGGTGGTAGAGACGGCGCGGGCATAGGCGCGGGGGCTGTTGGTACTGGTGGCTCAATTACCATACGTGGAGACGCAACTGTTCGCGCAGAGGGCGTTCTCCAAGGCGCGGGTATAGGTGGCGGAAGTCGTGGAAACTGGTCGGCTGGTGTAATTAATATATATGGCAATGCCAATGTTAGAGCATATGCAAGCACTTTGGGTTCGGCGATAGGCGGAGGTATGGGCGGGGTTGGCGGCACTATTAATATAGGCTGCGATGACGATATATGGGGGCCTAGAGTTACTGCAATTGGGCGTGGCTCTCAAGGTGCGGCCGTTGGCGGCGGTGGGGATACAAACAATGCGGGGGCAAACCTTACAATCCGCGGCGGTTTGCTGGAAGTGCTTTCTGGGAGAATCGGCGGCGGTTGGGCAACTTCTCCAACTGGTACAATCAACTTTATTGACGGAAATCTTTCCGTTCGCAACCCTAACACCAACGTGCATGGAAACACCAATTTCCATGCTGGAGAAAGCACGCATATAGCAGGTACGGCAAGACGCACGGAAGTGTATCTGTTTGACATTGAAACGAATGAGCGAATCAATTTTGGGGCGCATGAGCATCTTTACTTCTACATCAACGTAAACGGCGAAAGAATACGTATCAACTCTATCGCCGACAGCGAAGGGCGATT
>WQVV01000002.1 GCA_009785665.1 Defluviitaleaceae bacterium | reverse complement strand
TTTCCGCAGGGACAGGGCTACTGTTTGTCGCTAGAGCTGGTTAATGTAATTGTTACAACGGTTGTTCCTCTTAACTTGCGCACAGTATACATGAAAATGACAAAATCTTAATATGATTGGTTCATTGTCATTTTCTAATAGGGCGTGTTGCCACTACTTTTTCTTTCCTCACATATGCAACTCAAACGGTGATGCTGGTAGACCGTAAGCGTTGTATAGTATTACGGAAGGGCAGTCTGTGTGGTTATGGCGTATTTTTTTTGGGATTATTTTGCCTATTTGGGTTGTTAGGATTTCTTTTTTTATTGTGGCGTAGAATGTGTGGGTTTGGTTGTTTTCGTCGATTATTTCTAGTTGGGGATAGCCGTTTTTTGTCCATAGGGTTTGGGCGTTTTTGAAATGAATTTGTAGGTTGCCATTGTCTAGGGTTGCGTGGGTAACAACTGGGCCTTCGGAGGTTATTGGTTTTTTGTAGGCTAGACGCAGGGCTTGTAGGGCTAGGCGTTCGCCTACTGTTTTTTTGTCGTAGGGGTGAAGGTCGTTGTACTCGCCGCAGTCTATTGTTACTGCCATTGCTGCGTTGGGGATTTCTTGGCATTGGCGTTGTTGTTCGCGAACTCTTGCCCAGCGTTCTTCGTGTGCGGGATAGTTGGGGTCCATGTAGTTGGCTAGTTGGGTGAAAATTATCGGGACTTCCCCAAAATTTTTGCGGAAGTGATTCACGAATGCTGTGAATAAAGTTTTGTAATCTTCGGGCTTTTTTGCGTTAGACTCGCCTTGATACCAGATTAGCCCTTCTATGGAGTAGCCCAGTAGTGGCGCAAGCATGTAATTATACACGCCGCATGGTCGGCCAAAAAACCATGAATCGGGTAGCTGGAAGGTTTGCATTTCCGCGCCTTTTTTGTATTTCCATTCGTTGTTTAGATTTATTTTGCCTTGTGGCGTGGATAGATAGTATTCCTTGCCCTGTACTATTGCGGGATGGCGTGCCTCGCCTACTACTCGCAGGGCTATTGTGTTTTCGCCAGCGGTTAGCAGATTTTTTGGAATGGTGCATATGCAGGGCGGGTACATGTAGTATATATGGGTTACTTCTTTGCCGTTTACATATACGGTTATGCTGTCTTCGGCGCGTCCTAGGTTTAGGGTTGCGTTATCATTTCCTAGGAAATCCTCGGTTAGAGTGATGCGTTTTCTTAGCCAGACAGAACCTCTTTCTGGGAAGTCTGTTGCGTCTAGTAGGGTGCGTGATTCCCAGTTGCTATCGTTGTATTCTGGGCTGGGCCAGTTTTCGGCTGTGCCTAGGTCTTTTTTATGCAATTCTGCTACCCATGCGTTTTTTATTGTTTCGGCTTCTTTTTGGGATTTTGGCATGAAGTCGGGGTCTTGTACTTGTATTAGCGATTGATGATATTCGGGGAACTCGCGCAATATTTCTTCTGGAAGCCAGCCTTCTATGGGAGTGCCGCCTGCGGGGGCGCAAATTAGCCCGATTGGTATATTATCATCTAGCCCCTCCAGTAATTTTCTCGCGAAAAAATACGGTGTGGCGTAGATGTCATTCAAAAAATCGCCTGTTGCGGCTTGCCATTTGCCGTTTACATCTTTTTCGGGATTGTTAAAATTCATTCCTTTTTCCACTTGGAAAACCCGAATGCGTGGGTCGTCTGCTACATCTTCGGGGGATTGGAATTTTTCGCGAAGAATGCGTTCTTCCATGTTGGATTGACCACCGCATAACCATACTCGCCCTATTTGAACGTCGGTGATTACCTTATCGCCAATGGTTAAGGTGTGCGAGCCGCCGTATTCTGGAGCGGTTAGGGTGAATTGAAATAATCCGTTATTGTCGGCTTTTGCTTCGTAGTTTTTGCCTATGAATTGCGCAGTTATGGTTTCATTTGGAGTTGTCCAGCCCCAAATTTCGGCGGTTTTGCCGATTACCATTCCCTGCGAGAAAAACGACGGTAGTATCATTTTACTTCCTCCTCGAAGGGTGATGCGGGAATGCAATAAGCGTTGTACACAACAACAGAAGGGCAATCTGCCCAGCCAAAACTCACGAATGAGGGGCGCAGACCGCGTGCGTCTGCTACCAGAGTTTCGTTTATAATCGCGGCGTGGCGATTATGAATGCTATCGTCATGGTCTTCGATTCTTAAAATTGGGTGTCCACCCTTTGCCCAAAGCCCTTCTTTATGCTTGAAATGCACGATTATTTTTTCTTCTTTTTTGTTGAACTCCACGCGTTCTACTATTGGGCCGTCGGAAACTATGTTTTCGTTGTACACTAATCGGCGTGCATGTAGCGCGAGTCTATCGCCTACAGTTTTTTTATCTGTTGGGTGAAGGTCGTTGTAATCGCCGCAGTCGATTGTTACTGCCATTGCGGTGTTGGGAATATCCAAGCATTGCCGCTGACGCTCGCGTAATGCCGCCCAGTTTTCGCCAGGGTCGCCTACGCCGCCTGCTCTCACAAAATTATTGGGGTCAATGTAGTTCGGCAGTTGCGTGAAAATAACTGGCAAGTCTTCTCCAAAATGCTTTCGCATGTGCTTCACAAATGCGGTGAAAAGCTCCTTGAAAGGTTTCGGATTTCCCGTGTTTGATTCGCCTTGATACCAAAGAAGCCCGTCCACGGAGTAACCCAAAAGCGGCGCAAGCATGAAATTATAAACGCCGCATGGATAACCATAAAACCACACTCCAGATGGACATTGTTCAAGTTCCGCGCCAACGCGCCATTTCCAGTTGCCTAAAAGGAAATTCACACGCCCGCTTCCGTGTAGTAAAGCGTATTCCTTACCTGCAATCGCTATAGGATTTCCACCATCACCAACGATACGCACAGCAATTGTATTTTCACCTTCACGAAGTAATCCTGTGGGAATTTTGCATCTGCAAGGTGGATACGAATACCCTATGTTTATAACTTCCTTGCCATTGATATAAACCGTGACGCTATTTTCAAAGCGTCCTAAGTTTAATATTACAGCACCATCAACTTTGGGGAAAACAAACTTCCGACGCAACCACACAACGCCGTGTTTTGGCGAGCCTGTGGGGTCTAGTAAGGCGCGGGATTGCCAGTTGCTATCATCATAGTCGGGGGATTGCCAATTTTCCGTAAGACCTTTGTCATTTTCGCGTAGTTTCTTATGCCATTCTTGAATTGGTTTATCTTTTTCAGCGGTGGTTTTTTCTACGAAATTTGGTTCTTGCAAAGGTTTTAGCGTTTTGTGAATATCGGGGAAGTCGCTGACTATTTCCTCTGGAAGCCAGCCTTCCATGGGTGTTCCGCCTGATGGGGTGCAAACTAGCCCTATTGGCGCGTTGTCGTCGGGAAGCGATTCCAAAATCGAACGCGCAAAAAAATACGGCACTGCATACATATTATCTAAAAAATCGCCCGTGGCGGTGTTCCATTTTCCGTTTACGTCTTTTTCGGGTTCAACAAAATTTAAACCTTTCTCCGCTTGAAAAATACGAATACGTGGGTCGTCAACAACGTACTCACCAAGAGATAAGCGCGTGCGGCTGATTGGGCCTTCCATATTAGATTGCCCACCGCAAAACCATACCCGACCGATATGCACATCATTGATAACAGTATCACCAATCGTAAGGGTATGCCCACCGCCGAATTGTTCAGCGGTAAACGTGAAAGTAAACCGTCCCGTTTCGTCTGCGGTTGCTTCGTAATTTTTGCCCAGAAAAGAAGCCGTAACAATCTGCGAAGGGGAAGCCCAGCCCCAAACCTTCGCAGTTTTCCCCAAAACCATACCGTCACTGAAAATTTTCGGAAGTTTTATCATACTCGTGTTCATACTCATGGATAAATCCTCCGTCCCTTATTGTCGGCAATTCCCGTTTTTCTAAAGAAATATGTGTTGATTACGTCGCGCCATTCGCAAGCATTATCAAGCTGCATGTCCAAACGTGTGCGTACAGATTCATAAGCATCATCTGGCATTTTTCCTTTGAGGGATTCCCATGTTTTGATAAAGCCCTCTACGCCTTCCACACCTTCAAAATGCGTGTCGTAGATGTATTGAAGCATGGTGCGTCCATCTTTTAGTTTGTAATCGTATGGTAGACGATGGAAGTACAACACCATTTCTTCTGGGCAAGTTTCAAGATTTTCGTATAAGTCGCGAACATACGGCTGATACTGCGCAGTGTAGCCCGTGCCTTTGCGCGTGCGGTCTACGCCTATAGCCTTATGGTCGGCGCGGTGATACGTTCCCCATTTTGTGTATTCGTAACCGTCCACGCTTGGCCCGTAGTGATGATGCACATAAACCATCCAGCAAATTCCTAATGGTGCGTTATATTTTTCATAGACATGGCGGGACGCAAGCATCATTTTCAAAATTGGCTCATACGCATCAGCCGACACAAATGGCGAGCTTCCGAATGTAAGTGACACCCATTCCGCTGTAACTTCCTTCGCGGTAATCGCGGGATTCCACGCCATACGCCCGAAGGCATATAAATTTGCTTGCGCAAGCAAATGCCCGCACCAGTTTTCGTCATTGCCTGTGTTGGACACTGCAACAATCGCGTTTACTTCCTGCCCAACTAAATCGCGAGTAGTACGAGTTTCATTAAACGGCTGATTAAAAACTTCTTCCCATTGCACAGCCCATGCATATAAATCTTTTTGCTGACCAGTGTATTCTTGCGAAATTTGAAACTCCAATGCCTCGGGAGTGTTTTTCATTGCGCCAAGCAATGGCGAATTAGGCTCACGCACTTGGAAATCCGAAGGCCCATGCTTCACCTGCAAAATTACGTTTTTGTCAAACTCCCCATCAATTGGGAAGAAGGTATCATACGCTGCTTTCGGACGGTCGGTTACAGTATCGCGCCAATCTTGCAAGCAATTGTAAATGAAACAACGCCAATAAAGCGTTCCGCCGTGGGGCGCGAGGGCTTTTGCAATTACATTCGCGCCAACATCTTGAGTATGCCCAAACGCATTTGGCCCGCTTTGAAATTCCGAATCCGCTTTTACTAAAAACCCTGCAAGGTCGGGAATAGCTTTGTAAACTCGCGCCGCCGCTTCATTCCAGAATAGGGCAACTTTTTCGTCGGCAGGGTCGGAAGTTTTTAAGCCACCTAGCCAAACAGGGCTATCAAAATGCACGGAAATAATCAACTTAATCCCAAATGGACGGAAAACTTCCGCAACCTTCACTAAATCGGGCAAACCCTCGTCTGTTAGAAGCTTTGCGGTTTGCAAACGCACATTAACATTATTCACGCTAATCTGATTAATCCCAACGCTTGCAAGCAAACGCGCATAATCGCGCAAACGCTCTAAGTCATAACCGATTTTCCCATCTTTCCAAAACAGCGAGTTTCCAGAATACCCACGCTCAACGCTACCATCACCATTGTCCCAATGATTTAGAATACGCATAGAAACAGCGGGGCTATCCGAAACGTCCAAATTTTCGCACGATTCCCCCCGCTTCAGACGGAACAGCAAGTTATAAGCCCCATAAAGCAAACCACTTTCGCAACCGCCATTTATTTTAACGCCGCCCTCTACGCTTTTTATTTCAAAACCTTCCTTGGGCAGGTCGGAATTAATTTCAAAAATCACATTAGCTTTTTCCGCCCCAAGAAGTTCTAAACCTTTGCGAAATTCTTCTTCCGCAAAATACAATGTGTTAGTACTTGCATTTTCCCGTGAAAAATCTCCCATAGGCTGAAACCATGCGCTGTACGCAAAACTATTTTTTTTCATTACACCAACTACTTTCACTAAGATTATGTCAAAAGTATAAACTTGACAGGAAGCACCAAACATGGATAAGATAAGGAAAGTTTGTGTTTTGAAAATATTCCACGCGGATTCATCGGGGGAAATCATATGGAACTGGATATTTTTAAAAATAGCATACCAACTGTCGATTATTTCAATCATCGAATAAGCACACCCGATTGGATGATTGAATACAAAAGAACAAACTATATCGACATGACCTATATCGTAGGTGGACAAGCCACATACACCATCAACCGCCAAAAAGTTCTGGTGGAAGAGGGTGATTTATTATGTATTCCAACAGGCTCGGAGAGGTCGGCAACCAGTAGCGACCCTGCAAAATTTGAATGCTATGCCGCAAATTTTAATCTGTTCACCCTAACAGGTGAAGAAACTACCGTGCCATTGCCTGTTCATTCAAAGGTGGGTATTCACAACGATTTAATCTCTCATTATCGCAAATTAAATGAAGAATTTCTTTCCAAAACTCAAGGTTACGAAATGCGCGTAAGGGCGCGCTTCATGTTGGTAATGCAACGCTTTATGGAAATTCTAGTATACGAAGTTGACACATATCAATTCGACCCACGCGTAAAACAGGCAATCAGATATATAACAGAAAACTACGCCGAACACTTGACGATTTCCGCAGTAGCGTCGTCAGTTTCGCTAAACCCCGTCTACTTCGGAACTCTTTTCAAACGAGAAACAAGAGTAACCTTCCGCGACTATCTAAACACAATCCGTATAAACCAAGCAGAAGACCTGCTACGCGCAGGCAAAATGAACGTAACCGAAGTAGCGCAACATTGCGGCTTCACTGATGTTTTTTACTTTAGCAGGCTGTTTAAAAAACACAAAGGGATTCCGCCGTCTTCTGTGCAAATTTGATAATCGAAGGAAGGTAATGCCATGGATTCTTTTATGGAAATGGGAACGCTTGGCCGACACAACGAAATAATTACAGAAATTGTAGGAAAGCTGTTTGGTTTATGGCGATTAAATATGAAGATAAATGAGAGTGATATTCATGAAGTGGATTGAAGTAGACAGCAAAACATTACAAACACTTGATATTGAATCAAATGCTATTATTTTTCACGCTAATAAAGACGAATATCAAAGCCTTAATGAGTTTGGGCATATATGTACTTCAATTAAAGAGTATGATTATGATAATGAGCTTTTGATTGAACCATTTTACAATAAAGAATATCGCCCTACAGAAATTTCGGAATCAGAGTTCTGGGAAAGGTGTACCATAACTCAATATTTGGAGTGCAACATAGGTATCGAACAAGCAAATATAACGAAAGTCATGCGTTTTTGGGACGAATGGAACAACAGTTTTAACGCCATAGAATTATCAAGTGGCGATTTTTGCGGTGTGTTTTGGTGGACTACAGCATAAGAGCCTGTTTAACATCTCTCGCACGTTGCCTTCCCGCACGTTTTTTCCGCCACTCTGCGTCGGGATTTCACTTGCGTGCCTCTAGCACGCGGCGCGAAACCCTCCTTGATTGGCGAAAAAATCGCACGGAAATTCAACATGCGAGAGATATTAAACAAGCTCTAAGGGGGAGATAAATTATGGCATTTGGAATGTACCCAGATACGATTTTGTTTATTGTTGGCGGTTTTTTTGCGGTGCTTGCGTTGGTGTTTGTTGTATATCTTATTGCGTTTCGCAAGCGTAGTCGCGTTTACGCAGAAACTTTGCGACAAGAAACAGAAACATTTGACGCGCTTACCACAAGCACAGCAATCAACAGGTCAACAGCTGTTGGAAGTGCTGGAAAATCTTTTGGCACAAATGATTTAACAGAAATACTAGACACTAACGAATTTGACCCTTCTGTTATAAGAGAATCTTACATCATAGAATACGAAATTGACGGGGGCGCAATGAGTCGCACATTTGTTGTGCGAAACAAAAAACTTGATAACCAATGGTTTCTAAAATTTGTTTCAAGCAAGTACGGTAAACTTTCAAGCGAGGAGCATATTCTAAAATTGCTTAATCATGTAAGCTTGCCCAAAATAGTAGATGTATTTTATCGTGCCGAGGGTACGTATTTAATTCAAACACTGGTTGAAGGCGTTTCGCTTGATGAAATCATCAGCCCCTCAATAAAACTTAATCATATTGTACTGGAATGGTTTGAACAAATTGCCCAAGCGTTAAATTACTTACACAACTTAAAATCTGGAGCGGTTTTTCATTTAGATTTAAAACCTGCAAATATCATGGTAACGCATGATAACCGCCTCGTGCTAATTGATTTTGGAATATCTCGCCGTGTTGGTGATGATGCATCAAATGCAGTTACGGTTAAATACGCCGCGCCAGAGCAGTTTGGTAGGCTTGGCGGAAGAATTGTCCAAAAATATGCAGACGTGTTGCATGAACGCTTTGGGCAACTTCCTATTGGATTTGAAAAATGGGACGTTGATGCAAGAACAGATATTTACAGCCTAGGCGTGATTATGTACGAACTTGCAACAGGCAAACTACCAACGCAAAAAAACAAAAATGCTTTGGACAATTATGTTTCGCGTGAACTAAGCGAGATTATCCAAAAATGTTTGAATGTAAACCCAGATGAGCGTTATAAATCCGTGGGCGTGTTGTTGGAAGACTTGCGAAAAGTAAAGGGAGCAAAACTAAAAATGGCGCGTGTATTATTAGTGCGTCGCTTTGCGGCTATGGCGGCTGTTTTTTCCCTTGTGGCTTCTGCGGGGTGTTTTGCTACTGGGTACAATGTCTTTGCTTCGGAAAGCGCGGCAACAATTTTTTCTCGTCCAGATGTGATTAACGTAAGTTTACAACAATCAAGTGTTTTTGATATAGTTCGAGAAATGCCGACTGGTCAAACTATCCAGCTAGATAGTTCGCAAATAAGATGGCAACCCACGGGCAACAATATCGCCCACATTGATGGCAACCGCGTCACAGGCTTAAACATTGGAAGCGTTACCATTGCAGGGAATCACAGAAACGGAAATATACTTCTGGACGTTCGCGTAGTAGAGCCAATGCATGGAATAATTGAAATATCGCAAAGATACCAAATAGGGCGTACAGTTTCAATTTTCGCGGGGACGGTTGGGAACAACCCAGCGCGACCAGACGGTACTCTTGCAACAATGGATTTCTTCTCGCCAGAAAGCATCACCGCAACACCCAGCGGAGTATTATACATTTCTGATGCGGGAGTAATCCGCCGCATAGACGGCAATACAACCGAAACAATTTCCATTCCACGCGAGTATATTTTTATCACTGCCGATATGCTACGTCACAGCGGTAACGATTTGTTTATAAAAACCGCACCATGGGTCAACTTGGAGGAACGCGACGTATACGCCATTGCTCGCGTAAGAAATGATTGCTTAGAAAAAATTTTTATAGCTGATGCCAGAAACACCGCAATTGAAGATTTTGCGTTTTGCACAAACGGACGGTTATACTTCATAGAACGTAATGCGGCACTTGGCGCGGTGTTTCTGCGCTCCATCAACCCCAACAACCCCAATGATGTAAGTATGCATTACCGCTTGCCAGAAGGTTCAACTTCATTAGCAATTTCAAATAGCGGCGCGGTGTACATTGGCAACACAATCGCTGGTGCAATTCAAGTATATTTAAATGGGGAACTTCGCAACTTTGCAGGGCTTGCAAACGACCGCGCTTTTATTGATGGCAGTTCACCAAGGTTTTACTCACCGCAAAGATTAGACTACCACAGCGGATATTTGTATGTATGGGACTTTAACACCTTACGCCGCATAGAAGCAAATGAACATGTAGCTGGAGAAGCCCTTACTATAGTAGGCATAGCTTCACCAGAATACACCCGCGACCCAAGTGGAACACACTTCCCAGCAGAAGATATAACCCTGCCCCACGGCAGACTAATGGACTTTGCAGTAACCACTCACGAAATTCTAATAACCGACCATAAACGCGGCATTGTTTGGCGCGTGGATTAGGAACTGTTCCTTACCAACATTAAACAACAGCAGGGATTTTTTCCAATTCACTTGCTATTGATATTACTGTGTCGATTGGAATTTCAGTAATTTTAGCAACCTTTTCAAAAGAGTCACCAATCATTAACATTTTTTTCGCCATCCGCGTTCTTTCCTCTAGTAATCTGGCACTATCACGGTCATTTAGCCAACCATATTTGTCAGCACCTTCCAGAAAAAGTTCTCTTAAATCTTCACTAAACATGTTAATCGCCTCCAAATACGCTTTAGGATTTGCCTGTGCCAATCTGCTTATGAATATATTTTTGTCATTTAGTTCTGCACGTTCTTTGTAAGATTGTAGTGTTTTGAATACATCTTCAGAGTTTAAATTGCTACGAAGATTATGCAAAAATATATTTTCTTCCTTGGGCAAATTTTTACTTTCCAATACTTGAATAGGTACGATGTCGCCATCTATATAATGAATACCATTGCCCAAGTTTTGAATTTTAAACCCACGTTCATTTCCAAGGGTTTTGATTAGCTCTCTTGGATACATAGTCAATGATATGGAAATGGTTATGTCCGACATTTGCACTTTTTCGAGTGCCGAATATATAAACGCATACCCAAGCACTTTTTGATAATCCCAAAACGAAAAACTATCTTTTTCCGATTTGTATTCAACGATATTATGACCTCTGAATATTTTGCCTATATTTTTTGAAATTTGAACATCTTTTATCTTTTTTATAACCAAGGTGTCCATACGGAGTGCTTCTTTGCTTAACTCATGCTCTTTCTTAAACTCGAGTACATCTTCGTATTCATAAAGTTCTAACTGTAACGCTTCATGATGTGCGCTGTGCCAATAAATTTTGCCGTGTTCATCCAAGTATTCCGCAACCTCTCACTGTTATTATACTACAGGCAGGGTCTATACTCAATCACTTCCTCGACACTTAACTTTCGGAAAGTGATGTGATAAAGTTGGAACAGATGATAGATTCCAGCATTCCTGCCTGTAAAGATTTTGACAATTTTATTTTTGCTATGATAAACTTGATTAGATGTTCACAAAGTCAATTGAAGGAGGAATCTCATGTATGCAGTGAAAGCACTTTACGATGGTGTTAGCTTCAAACCAAAGCAGCCCATAACTATAAAAGAGCATTACGAAGTAATCATTACTTTTGTTGAGCCAGTGAAAAAAATTGGCACTTCTACGCTACCTTTTAAGCGCGGTTGCATGAAGGACAAGATGTGGATGGCACATGATTTTAATGCGCCATTGGACGATTTTGCGGAGTACATGTAATGAGATACTTGTTAGATACGCACACGTTCTTGTGGTACTTTTGGGATTCAAGTTTGGTGACAAATTTCAAGGGGCTTATTTCTCAAGTCCCTTAATAACACTACAATTGGGTTGTGAAATTAAGCAGAGCAAACATCTTTCTATAAAAATACCCGATGCAACTCGATTTGCTCGAATAAAAATCATGGGTCAACTTAGAATAGCGCGACGTAGACTCCATTGCTCGCGTAAGAAATGCATTGTTTGGCGCGTGGATTACTAACATAGAAGGACAGAGGAACAATGGAAGAATACACATATTTTGACGAGTATCAACACCGCAAATTCATTTTAGCGGAACTAAAGGAGGCAGAAAAAGAAGCACTTGACCCTAATACCAAATGGTACACCAGCGAAGATGTCCATACTGAAATTTTAAGTTGAAATACACAGAATGTTGAAAAGATTATGAACGAATAACAGAAAGACGCGATAAGGCTATATGAAATTTGAGTGAGACGAAGAAAAGGAGCTTATTATGTACAAGAAAATGATGGCTTACGCACTTGTTTTTGTTCTGGTAGCTTTGACGGTGATTATTACACCGCAAGAAATTGCAACCGCAAACCCTCAAAGGGCGCAAGCCTTTGAAGCGTATTACAATATTTTAAGAGACTATATTAATAGGTATGGGATAGTTGATGCTAATTCAACATGGCGAATAGGTGTTGAGGTTGCTGGTCGGAGTTGGGATGACAGGTTTGTACCTGCACCGACAGGTGTACACCATGCCGCCTTAATTGATTTTAATAATGACGGGATTCCCGAATTGTTTATAACCTACTCTGTAGGTGATGATGATGGATGGTTTTCTAGGTTAGATGCGCGTGTATACGGTTTTGTAAATGGACAGCCAAATATACTGCATGATACAGGTTTTGGAAGTGGAGGTGAATCTTTTATTGAGCGTATAAGAATCGCAAGGTCAAGCGATGGCAGGGCGTTTCTTGTATCTGGTTTCACAAATCCAATAGGCAGTGGTTTTAGGATTTATGCACTTGACGCGGGTAGGATTGTAAATTTTGTTGATTTTTCTGCGCACTTCGATTGGGAACATGTAGAAACAGAAGAATTTGTAAAATTTATGTCACAGTATGCACGGGAGGTTATGGAAATAGAAGAGGCACCGTGGGAGAGCGCAGTAGGGCGTATAAACGGAGTTACTGTTAGCGCAACTGATATTATCAATACTCTTGAGACGCTTAATCTAGTTGACATATCAGATACCCGCTTGTATTCCAATGCCGCGTCTGTTAATGCTGTTCTCGCGGAATTATCGGCGGGAATGGCGGCTACGCCACCTACGCAACAAACGCCACCATTCACTCCACCCCCTGTGCAAATAAGCCCATACGGCAGGCGGGTTGCAGAGGAATTTCTAATGCAATTTAGGTCAATATTTATAGATGCGGTTCACTTTGAAGAGACATGGCATGATGGAGAACCAGTCATTAGAATAATTGATACCGCAACAGGCAACGAAGTAGCAAACGCAAATTACCGAATGTATCTAGGTAGAATAGGCTACGAAGCAACTAATGCAAACGGCATAGCAAGTTGGTTTAGCTTGTATGATTTCAATAACAGTGGCATACCCGACATAATTGTCGACTACAGTAATTTAGTAATGTCATGGCCATCTTCTATTCTATTTAGGTATGTAAGCGGCGCGTATAGGCCTGTTGCGAATACTACAGGCATGGACAGATTTTACTACGATGAATCAGGACAGATTATAGCAATAATGGTAAGCGAGAACGTTTATAACAATGTACTCGAAAACCTTTATAACATTTATGTATTCCATCAAACTGAAACCATAATTACAACACTCGAGCATATTGCATTTCATGTTGACAGATGGGAAGACAGTTTTCCCAATAGCACAATAATAAATCCGCTAACCGCCCTAGAAAATGAAATAAGAGCCTCCGTAACACAAAGGCTACTCGCTGGTGAAAGCGCGCAAGAAATTGAAGAACCCGAAAACGAGGAAGATGGGGTCGTCGAAAACAACGAACTCCCCGAAGTTTTCCAAACTCCATACATTCACATACCACCACCAGTGCAATACATTTTCACACCGCCACAACCTATTGAACTTACGCAAGTAATAAGTGCGGGAAGTGCGACCGCAGCAATTTCAAACACGGTTGCGGAGTTATCACCAGAGCAAAGGCGTTCGGGTGACGCAATCAACATAACAACTTTATACATTGAAAATGCCACCCGCAGGGGAACAACGCAAACCATGCCCAACGAAGGAATTACAGCGGAAACACTACGCGCAGGGGCAGAAGCAGCATTGGACATTCAGCAAAACACGGCAAGCATTCTTGATAACGAAGACATTACACTATTCCGAAATCCACGCACAAACATAAACTTCGTTTCTGCCGAACCCGAGGAATTACAAATTTCATTCCCAGATGATGTTTCGGAAATAGAGTTTGACAATGTTTCAATTGAAGCAGATTTTGCAATGGTAACGGTAAACCGCGAATTTATGCAACAAGGCGGCGAGGTTGGTGTACGCCAAATATCTATAATGGAAAACCAAGCAGAAAGTATGGAAAATGCATACAACGAAACAGCACCTATCACCAACGAACCCGAAAGTTTTCTACACACAGCAACAGACGTTTCCGAAATTGGAGTGCTTGGCGTTCTGGTAAATTTCTGGTCTATTGCCGTGATTTTTCTCTTACTCATTGTGTGGATTGTGCTGTTGAATTTTGGCAAAAAGCTTCCTATATGGGTAGTTCCAGCGGTTTCGCTTGTTGTTATTGCTATAAATGTTGGTATTCTATGGCTCACTTTTCAGCCAACAGAGGCAACACAAACCGTTGGCAGAAGTGATGTTTTATCCGCTCTAATAACACCAAGAAGCGTAAATGCAGTGGAAGTAACAATGACCGAGGGCATGAGGGCAACGCTTTCCCTACCCGCCAACGGAAGTAATCCCGAAGCCCTAATACTATTCAACGCACAAGGCGAACCACAATTCGGCAGATACAACCCCGTAACAGGAAATATAGACTCGCGCATTCGCACTGGTGGCGTATACACTTTGCGAGAATATAACGTCAGCTTCGCCGACATAGAAGGGCGAAGCGCGTTGATGCAAAATGCGATTCTCCAACTAGCATCAAGAGGAATAATGCGCGGAACAGGTGATTATTTCCACCCAGATGATTTAATAAACCGCACAGAATTTGTTTCCGCAATAATCATGGCGTTTGACATGCTGGATTTTGAACTACAGGTTGGTTTTGCAGATATAAGCCCCGACGCATGGTACTATCACGCAATAGCCACCGCCGAGCATAAGAACTTAATTTCAGGCTTCCCCGACAACACCTTTAGGGGGCATCTCGAAATCCCAAAAGACCAGCTAATAGTAATCGCCGCAAGAACCCTAGTGGAACAAATGGACTATAACTACCCCGAAGACGTTGAATATTTTCTATCTCGCTTCCTAGACCGCCCATACCTTGCAACATGGTCGGAAGACGGAATTGCCCTATCCACCGCAACAAATATAATACTACACAGGGCAGATTCTATGTTCCAGCCGCAAAGTGAAAAAACACGCGGCGATGCTGCTATCGTTTTGTATCGGGTGTTTAGTAGGGTTTGGTAAGGGAGAAGTTTAACTTCACTTGAAATCTAAAATAGACCTCTTGCTTAATTATGCAAGAGGTCTAAAAAAAAACTATCAAACAGCTATAGGTACTCTTTTTCATTGCCTAGAAAACCGTTTATGGCTTCGAGACGTATGTGTTAGCTTGCCAATGTAGGTTATCGGCAAAATGCGGCTTTGCCGCTTTTGATAATATCATTCACATACATGCTGTACAGGCGGCATTTCTGCGCGGATTCCCCATATATGTGAATGTTGCGGATTGAAAACTCCCAAACTATTTAGAAAAATAGGCGAACAAGCACCGCCGCGCGCGATAATATCTGCGGCACAAGCCCAACCACAAAACAATCTGATATTTCAATCCAAGGTAAAAGGTAAGTTCAAAGGTGTGGCAACCACTGCACCGTTTAGCATCATAGCTGGGATTTTCGCAGGGACAGGGCTACTGTTTGACGCTAGAGCCAGTTAATGTAATTGATACAACGGTTGTTCCTCTTAACTTGAACACAGTATACATGAAAATGACAATGTCTTTAAATGATTTGTTCATTGTCATTTTCCAAGAACGGAAATACTCTATACATAAGTTCCCTATGCAATTGCATCAAAACAAAATATTTTCATAAGAATTTGTCACAAGCTGCCCAAAAGGGGTATAATATATGCGAATGCATATAGAAGGAGAATTTTTATGAAAATCACAGATATTTTGAAGGAACGCGAAATTACAGTATCATTGGAACTTTTCCCACCTAAACCAACTGCGGGGCTTGGGAATATCCAGAAAGTCGTGCGTGGTTGTGCAGAGCTTAAACCGTCGTTTATGAGTGTAACTTGTGGGGCTGGTGGTGGAGGTTCTGCTAACACTTTGGAAGTTGTTAAGGAAGTTCAGCAGGTGAACGGGATTCCCGCGTTGGCGCATTTGGTGGCGGTGGCGTTAAGCCGTGAGGAAATTTCCGCTATGCTTAACGACCTTAAAGCGCAGGGAATAAATAACATAATGGCGTTGCGTGGCGACCTTCCCCCTAACATGACGGAAAACACAGGTTATTACAAATACGCAAGCGATTTAATTGCGGAGATTCACAAACAAGGTGATTTTGCGGTGGGTGGCGGATGTTATCCAGAAGGGCATCAAGAGGCCGAAACTTTGCACAAAGACCTTGAGCATTTGAAAATAAAAGTTGACGCGGGCTGTCAGTTTCTAACAACGCAAATGTTTTTTGATAATAATGTGCTGTACAATTTTATGTTCCGTATGCTGAAACACGGTATTGATGTGCCTGTGGTAGCGGGAATAATGCCCGTAACCAACGCACGCCAAATAGACCGCATTTTCAAACTATCGGGCGCGCCAGTGCCGCCGCGCTTCAAAGCCATTGTAGACAGATTTTCCGATAACCCAAAGGCCATGCGCCAAGCGGGCATTGCCTACGCAACAGAACAAATTATTGACCTAATCGCCAACGGCATAAACAATATCCACATTTACACAATGAACAAACCCGAAATAGCCAAGAGCATCATGGACAACCTTTCCGAAATTTTTGTATGAGCAAAAGGAATAAGGTTGTTGTTTTAGTGGTTATTGCGTTGGCTCTGGTTTTATCGCTTGTGGTTTTCCCGTGGTTGGGCTGGGTTCTTGGTGATAGATATAGATTTACTGTAGTGGAGCGGGAACGCATCAGCTTTCTTCTTTTTTGTGGATTTGCAATTATGTGGTTGGTTGTGATTTCTGCCGCCGCTTTATTGAAGTCAAAGGCTTTGTTTCGCTTGCATTTTTTCTATTATTTTGCAATAGGCGTTGTTTCTCTCGGATTTTTCGCCACTCATATGATGGAAGTTGATGTTGTTCGTTCTACGGTTATGATTTGGCTATTTCTTATCTTTTTGCTTCCAATTCAAGGTATTCACTATCCATTTTCGGAGGTTGCGCAGGGCGATAGTTTGCATTATGTCATCATGTTTATTTTTGCGGCGTTCATGAATTTCAATAGGTTGTTGGCGCAAAGAGCGGTTGGCTATTGGCGCAGAAAGTAGTTTTCAGTATGGGGGCGGCGAATGTTCAAGCTGAATAAAGTGCATACAGTAGCGGTAATCGCGATTGTTTTGGCGTTGACGTTTATTGTGAGTCCTGCCATTGGGTTTATGACTATTGCGTTTGGTTATTATGGTGATATTTCCGAATGGCTATTCTTGCTAAACATTGTTTCTTTTTGCATTTTTATGGGCATGTGGTGGCTTGCATTGTTTTTTGCCGTGAAAAAGAAATCTGATGTCGTGTTTGTTTTGTTCCATGTTTACTGGTTGGCGGTAGCTATTACTCATGCGATGGTACTTTATAGTTTCACGGTGGGACATGGTATTGGTAGTATTTTTATTGCCATTTTTACTAGATTATCGCCGCTATTTTGGAATGCTTTATGGCTGTTTTTTACGTTGCCGTTTGTTGGTGTTATCTATATGTTTGACACCGCTTCTTGGGGTGTTACTTGGCAGGTTTTGTTGATTTTGATTGCTGTATGCATGTCTGTGTTTAGCATTTTCATGCATGTGAAGATTATTAATAAGGGGTCTGAATAATGAGTAAGGAAATGCTTTTTTTTGACGGTGGAATGGGAACTCTTTTGCAAGCGCAAGGGCTAGGCGAAACTTTGCCCGAAATTTGGAATATCGAAAATGCGCAGGTGATTTTGGATATTCATAGTGCGTATGCGGCTGTTGGTTGCGATATTTTGAAAGCTAATACATTTGGCGCGAATCGGCTGAAGTTGAAGGATTCGGGCTATTCTCCTGCGCAGTTGATTTCTGCTGGGATTGGGCTTGTTAAAAAGGCTGTTGCTTCGGTGGGTTCTAGCGCGAAGGTTGCTATGGATATTGGTTCTACTGGCAAGTTGCTTGCGCCTGTTGGTGATTTACCTTTCGAGGAAGCCATTGATATTTTTGCGGAAATGGTTAGGGCTGGTGTGGACGCTGGCGCAGATTTGGTTTTAATCGAAACAATGAGCGACACTTACGAAATCAAAGCCGCAATGTTGGCCGCGAAAGAAAATAGCGATTTACCAATAATGGTAACATTCTCGCCAGATGAATCTGGGCGGTTGCTAACTGGCGCAGACGTTTTAACCGCCGCAACCCTTGTTGAATCTTTGGGCGCGTGTGCGGTTGGTTTAAACTGCGGTTTTGGCCCAATGCAAATGAAACATCTTCTTGCAGAGCTTTGCGCGAGTGTGAGTATTCCAGTAATTTTCAATCCTAACGGCGGAATGCCGAAAATTGTTGACGGCGCAACAGTATTCGACCTTTCGCCGCAAGAGTACGCAGTTCAAATGAAGGAACTCGCAACCTATGGCGCGGCAATAATGGGCGGTTGTTGCGGAACAACACCAGCACATATTGGCGAGATGGTCAAAACCCTTCGTGGTGTAGCTTGCGCAACGGGCAACGCTGATGATATTTTTTCAAAGCTTCAAAAACGTCACAAAGATATAAACCAAACGCGCATAACATCATTCGCGCAAACGGTGACGCTAGGCGCAAGTGGCGAAGTTAAAGTAATAGGCGAACGAATCAACCCAACTGGCAAGCCCAAACTAAAAAAAGCCCTTCGTGACGAAAACATGGGTTTTGTTTGCAACGAAGCACTTACGCAAATTACGCAGGGCGCGCATCTTTTGGACGTTAATGTTGGGTTGCCCGACATCAACGAGGAAAAGATGCTAACGGCGGCAGTATCTGCGGTGCAGGGAATCACATCTACTCCGCTGGTAATAGATACGTCTGACATAAAGGCGGTGGAATCTGCATTACGTGTGTACAATGGCAAACCGTTGCTAAACTCCGTGAACGGCAAAAAAGAATCACTAGAAACTGTGCTACCGCTTGCGAAAAAATACGGCGCGGCATTAGTCGCGCTGGCGTTGGACGACGACGGAATCCCCGAAACAGCCGAAGGCCGCGTGGCAATCGCAGAAAAAATAATAACCGCCGCCGCCGCACACGGAATCCCAAAACACGACATAGTAGTAGACGCGCTAACAATGACCCTAAGCACAAACACCCAAAACGCGCAAATAACCCTAGACGCAGTAAAGCAACTAACAAACATGGGAATTTGCACGGCACTGGGCGTATCAAATATTTCCTTCGGGTTGCCACAGCGGGAGCATCTTAATGCGGGATTTTTGGCGTTGGCGGCTGACCGTGGTCTTTCCGCCGCGATAGCGAACCCTGCGAATGCCGCGTTAATGAATGCGATTTCCCTTCATAAAACCCTATCTGGCAACGACGAAAATTGCGCGGAATATGTAAGCCGTTTCGCGGAGAATCAGCCTTCTGAAAACGTTCAAACCCCAACAAAAACCCGAACACTATACGACACAGTAATAAACGGCTTAGAAGATGAGGCAAAAACAGCCACGCAAGCCCTGCTAGAAGAAAAAATTGACTCAATGGAAATTATAAACGAAAACCTAATCCCCGCGCTGGATAACGCAGGCAAAACTTTTGGCGAGGGTAAAACATTTTTGCCGCAATTGTTAAAAAGCGCGGCGGCGGCAACATCGGCATTTGAGGTAATTCGCGGGCATATGTCCAGCCAAGGGCATACCGCCGAAAAACGCGGTAAAATTGTTTTGGCTACTGTAAAGGGCGATATTCACGACATTGGGAAAAACATTGTTAAAACCCTTTTGGAGAACTACAACTTTGAAGTGTTCGACCTAGGTAAAAATGTTCCACCAGAAGAAATAGTACAAACCGTTCTGGCAGAGAACGTAACCTTAGTAGGTTTGAGCGCGTTAATGACAACCACGGTAGCAAGCATGGAAGAAACAATAAAGCAACTTCGACAAGCCACGCCGTTATGCAAAATAATGGTTGGTGGCGCAGTTTTAACAGAATCCCACGCAAAAAAAATAGGCGCGGATTTTTATTCCGCTGATGCAATGGGTGCAGTGCGTTACGCAGAGGCAGTGTTATGATTTCATTAAACAACGTAGGAAAATCTTTTGGGCGAAGCGAAATTTTCCGCGACATCACCATGACCATAGAAGTAGGCAAACCAGTAGTAATCATGGGCAGAAATGGTTGCGGCAAAAGTACTTTGTTGAAAATAATCGCGAATCTTCTCGCCCATTCAAACGGCGAAATAATCCGCACGCCCAATATTAAAACAGCCTATGCCCCCGACCGTTTTCCTAAAGTTCCGTTCAAAGTAAGCAGTTACATCACGCATATGGGAAAAATTTTGGGTTTGTCTGCGCAAGATATTCACAGTTTTCGAGATGAGCAATTTAAATATCTGGATATTCCGAAAAACATTTGGGAACAGAAAATTCATAAATGCTCGAAGGGTACAATTCAAAAAGTTAATATCATGCAGACATTCCTAACAAAACCCGACCTGCTTATTATGGACGAACCTTTCTCTGGGCTAGACGAAGATTCCACCGAACGCTTCCTAGAATTGCTAATCAAAACCGCCGAAAACACAGCAGTAATCATTTCTTGCCACGAAAAAGCATTAGCGCAACGTGTGACAAGTAACGTCTTCTCTTTCTCACAAGACGAAAACGGGATTAGCATACTAAACGCTGGCGCGCAGGAGGTGGCAGAATAATGCAGGCACTGGTTAAGTACAACATAAGCTACTATCTCAACTCCGCGAAATATCTGCCGCCTGTGATTTGTTTCGCTGTTTTTCTTGGGGTCAATTATTCATCTGCGCCTATTGGCATTTGGAGTAATTTATATATTACCGCTGTAGCCCTTTTTATTTTCGCAAACTGGGTGAGCGCAAGCTTTGTTAATTGCGAACACAAAACGCAGCAGTTCATTACAAGACTGCATGTTAATAACGATACGCGCTATCATTTGTCAAAAATAATTTCGTTGGTAATGTTTTTGATTCCCTTTCAGGTGATTACTATTTTGATTCCTATTGTGACAGGAATGTTCATAAGGGGGATTTTGTTTCGTGAGGTTGTGATTTATGTAATAATGCATCTCCTGTTTAGCTTGATGGGTTTAGCCATTGGCATTTTTTTCAACGCAGACTTGTTTTCAAAAGAATTAGCAACTTTTGCCCATCTTTTTATTATCATGGTTATTGTTATACCTTTTAACGTGATTTTCGCGGATAATGCACTAATCTCTTTCGCTTATCGTCTTCTGCCGCCAATCAACCTTCTGGCAGAAAGATTGCACTACATTGATAATGGTGCGTTCCCCGTAGATGTATTATTTCTTATATTCGTGGTAAATGCCGCGGTTTATGCTTTTGGGTTAATCGTGTTGTATGTTTTTATTATGCGTAGGAAGCAGGGTTAATTATGCATTATAACGACATGAGTTTCAAAATTCCATATGAAAATGAATCTTATCAAAGCGATTCACATTTCGTTATTGAAGCGATTGAAAGTATAATTCAAAAGGCTGTTGCAAATGAGAATAACAAGATTGTCCTAAACACAAACCTACGGCTAGGGTTGCCTATGGAAAATATTAATAAAATTGCGGGCCCAATAGTTGAAGCGTGGGCTTATGAAACATTCCACGATATTAAAGATAATCTTGATAATGCTTATCAACTGGTAAATGTTGAGCCGTTATCACGACTTGACAAGGCTGATGTACTCCTTCAATTCAAAAAATCAAAGTCATCAATAACGGCTAATGTTGACGTTAAAGCGACAGCAGAAGATATTAAAAATTCTGGGAAAGGGCCTAATATAACGTCATTTAGTCGCATACGCTCTGCATATATTGAAGACCCCGACTTTATGTTTATTATCTTATCTTTGAAGCATAAAGTTTACTCTGAACGAAATCATATTACAAAATTGATAGACGGGGTAATGGAGATTGTTAAGTACAATGCCTATGATTTGAAATTTTTGTCTGATAACGACATAAATTATAATCCAGCACTTGGTACTGGACAGATTCAAGTTAAGGATATTCATTATGTTGGGTATGAATATAGAACAACGTGGGAGTTTTGTCAGCTACTAGATAGGAAATATTTAAACTCCTCGCGGCGTTCCTTTGACGATTGGTATAGGGAGGCTGTGAAAAACAAATGGATAAAATAAGCATACTTCATGGTGATTGTTTAAAACTTATGAACATTATAGAGCCAGAAAGTGTAGATTTAATTGTTACTGACCCGCCATATAATTTATCCAAAAATTACGGCAACAATGGCGATAATCTAAATCATAACGATTATATTGATTTTTCTCGCAGATGGCTTGCTGAAGCTAAACGAGTATTAAAGCCCACAGGTACAATTTATGTTTTTATGGGTGTGCGATATATTTCATACATCTATGTAATGATGGAACAAGAGCTGGGACTGCATTTCAATTCATGGATAACATGGACTTATACACAAGGAATAGGAAAAACAAAGGGTTTTAGCCCACGGCATGATGACATTCTTATGTTTACGAAAAACAATCGGTTCAAATACAACCTTGACCCAATTAGAGTTCCGCAAAAATATTATCGTAGTGTTAATAACATGAGAGGAGCAAACCCAGGTAATGTATGGGAGTTTTCGCATGTTCATTATTGTCAAGCAAATAGGCAAAACCATCCAACGCAAAAACCAGAAGCTTTGTTCGAGCGGATGATTTTAGCATCATCGGATGAAGACGATATTGTCCTTGACCCTTTTTGCGGTTCAGGCACTTCATTGAGAGTGTGTCAGCAATTAAATCGCCGTGGCATAGGTATGGAAATTAATGAAGATTATGTAGCTATGACTGAAGCGCGTATTTCCCAGCCCTTTGTTGGGTTTGACAGTATTGATGAGCGCATGGAGCGCGTACCAAATGACTTAAACGATGAAGATATACGGCGCGAATACATTAATAATCACATCAGATGGTTTTTGAAGAATCACCCAGACAGAATTGAAAAATTTCTTGTTGCCGTTAATAAAAAATATTCTAAAAAAGCGGCAAAGCCGCATTTCGCCGATGACCTGCATGGCAAGCTAACACATACGTCTCGAAACCATGAACAGTTACCTCGGCAATAAAAAAATGATACAACTGCAAATAGATGTTTTCGCAGATTAAAAAATACATCATGGTTAATCCACGTTAATACTAAAATTAAACATACCCATTTCAGCGGCGTATACCCTTACGGATACGCCGTTTGCTATGCGGGAATCTCCGTCATGTAGGAAGACTATATTTTCTGGAAGCGTGAGGTCTTGCAGGGCGTAGTGCATTAGGGAGGCGGTAACACCTTCTGCGTGTGCGGGGAGGTAAAGGGTGTGTATGCGTGGTAGCAATTGGGCTAGGCGTGCGGAGTTGCTAGGGTGAGGTGGATGGGTTAGTAGTAATGCGGCTTGGTTTACGTTTCGTTTATCCAAATAGTGTAGTAGCGCATCTTCGTTGCCGTGAGGCGCGCCTATTATTAGGGTATCTGTGCGGCGGCGTAGGATTGTGTAGTTTACATATGGTGTTGGTTCGATTATTACTGTTACGTATTCATTTGGAGCGGGGGCTTGTATACGTGGGAAGGATTTTATTTCTGTTATTTGCAGGTTTCTGGGGTTTTGGTGAATAAAAACCGCCGCTATTAGAAGAGATACACTTGCTACAAAAATGCGTCTTCTCATTTTAAAATCATCACCAAAGCTGTGGCAGGTGTAGACGAAAGTTCCCAGCACCAGAACGCCCAGCGCGGATACGATTAAACTTCCGCCACCAGTGCGAATCATAGCGAATGGTAAATCTGCAAAAAACACGGCAGAAATTTCATAGAAGCGCAAAATAAAATACACCGCACCCGAAAGCACTTGCGCAACTTGAATAGACACCAGCCCCACCAATCCAACCAACAGCCCCAACACAAGAATAATCGTAGTGGTGGGAGCAATCACAAGATTACCCAAAACGCTGTACAGCGGAATTTCATAAAAATGAAATGCGAAGACAATATAAGTAGAAACAACAGCGGCAATTCCAACGGAAAGGCTTTTGCGCAAATTCAACCAAAACGCCGACCTCTTAGGAAATCGCAATCGCGTCAAGCATCGTTCAATAGGCGAGGTAAGCAAGCCAATGCCATAAACCGCACTAAAAGAAAGCTGAAAACCCACATTAAAAAGATACAGCGGCTCAAACAAAAGCAAAGCAATACAAGCCCACGACACCGAAGCCAAAAGGTCGTATTCACGATAAATAATCTTCCCGCTTACTAAAACGCCACCCATAGTCACAGCCCGAACTGTCGCCACAGACGCACCCGTTAGCAAGCAGTAAAGCACCATCAGCACTAACACTACAAAACCTGCGCGGCGTTCTTCCAGCACCAATGACAACGCTTTATTCGTTGCCATCATAAGAATGCCAACATGCAACCCCGAAATCGACAGGATATGAAAAATCCCCATTACGCGGTATGCATCTGCCAAATCTCTATCCATGTCGTGGCGGTCGCCTAGCACCATGGATTTTATTACGCCCGCTTCGCGTGGGGGTAGAATTTCGTCGTATACGGCGGAAAGCCTTTCGCGAAATTGTCGCAGCACTACCATTAGCGTTCGTTGCACTTCGCCTGTTTCTATTGTGTCTGGCCAAATGGTCGCGTCTATTTTCTGCGAACGCAAATGCTGAAATTGGTCGTAACCACCAGGATTTAACGCCCTGTTTAACGGCAGAAGTTCCCCCGTAACCGTGACTTCTTGCCCCAACAGCAAATGCGGCTGATGAGGTCGTATGTACGCCATAACTCGAACTTGTCCACCAGTTTCGGGGTGAATCCCACGAATTGCCGCCCGCTGATTTCCTCCAGCAGTGTACCCAACGTCCAGCACCACCCCCGAAAAAACAACCCGCGTCGGCTCAACCGTGTGATTAAACAAACTATGTTCCACTCGCCAAGCCCCGAGCAGAAAAAATCCCATAAAAAAAATAACAGGCCAATACCTGTAAATCGCATACAAAAAAGCACAAACAACCCCAGCCAACACAAAAGCAGGCACAAAGTACGCGCCCTCAAAAACAACCCCAAAAATCAGAAAAGCCAACGCCCACAAAACAGGACGCTTCAAAGCTAAAGGAAACTTAGGAACGTCCGAGAATAACATGACGGGCAGTTCCTTAGTCATTGTCAGGCTTGCGATTCTCCAGCAAATCTACAAGATTAAGAAACTCCGCGTAATCCGTTGCCGATAACGATTTTATTTCATTCAAAAGCCTTTCCACTCGTCCCATGAAAACACTTTTTATATACCGCTCCCGCTCCAGCCCTTCCATCAAGGACAAAAATTCCGCGTAATCCGATTGGGACAATGCCCTTACTTCGTTCACAAGTCTTTCCGATATATGCATTCTCAGCACCCCTTTATTATTTATTCGACTTCGTATGGTTCGTATTCTTCTGGTGGTGTGAATCCTAGCATTACAGTTTCGTCAACGCTAAAGCCTAGGTTAAAACCGCTTACCCCATGAAAATCCTCCCAGCGGCGCGAATCCACCAAAAAGAAAACGTCCAGCCGCGTACCATGATGATTAGCATTAATCGTATGCGTAATAGATTGTAACATTAAATTAGCTTGAGTGGAATTACCACTAAACCGCTGAAACTCCGACGAAAAATCAATATAAATACCAGGCGAGTGCTGCTGAACATCAAGAACCCGCGTTTCCGTTGGAATCAGCGGCATAATGCCAGCCGCGTTCTGCTCGGCAATCAGCAGTTCGATAAGGTGATGCAATCGCCTATGCGTATCAACATCAGCAACCGTGTACCTGCGATAAATTAGCCCTTCGCCAGATTCATCAACAAAGTATAAAATAAAATTCTGAGTAGCTCGCCGCGTAGACGATATAAACGGATTGTTGGCGACCGTGGCCGCCGATTCTACCCACTCGCGCCCCGCTTCACCATTATAACCTACCGTGCGAAATTTCACACGCTCAACTTGCGGCAACCCAACCATAGTAAGCGTAAACGCCGACCGAAATATTGCCTCGTCAACAGCAGACATGTTTTGATAAATCTCCGAAAATGAAGCTACCAACATGTCGTCGTCAACATAAATCTCCGTCAAAAGCCCACGCGAATCCACACCCGCAGGCAAAACATGCAACAACCCAGAACCACTAGGCCGACTAAAAAAATACCCCAACACAGTATCTATCTGCCCATAAAGCCCAACTTGCGGCAAGTTTTGATACTCCGCCTCCAACTCACCTTGCCCAGCATTAAAAAAATATATAGGCACTCTCTCCAACACATACCCGTCAGATGAAAAATCAATAACCACAACCAGCGCGACCACACCAACAATTACTATTCCAAGCACGCCAGCAATAATAAAAATCTCTTTCTTTCTTCTATTGATAAATTTCTTCACATAATCACCTCGTTTTTTATCAAGCAAATTTGTTATTATACTTTTTCCTATGAAACAGTATTAAAGGGCTTCAAATGTTTCTTTTACGATAGCCATATCTTCATTAAAATGCCGTAATTCTTCTTCATTCAATAATGCATCAATTGGCACACTATCATACAGCTTTAGCATTGATTCATAATCAGATTTGAAATTCTCCAGCTTGAAAGTTTCCTCCCCCATCTTATATAGCGATAACTTTGCAAGGATATGACTATAGTAAACCGTATATTTAAGAGCTTCTTTCTTCTTGCTTTCAAATGTGATTGTTGTCCATCCAAGGCACATATCCCCCGCTTGACCATATGAATACCCTTCAATAATCTTCTGATAAAACCGGTTGTTGGCAAGATATTTATACTTAAAATAATCACTCATGTAATCTCTCCAATGCTTTTGGCTTCAAACTTACTCCGCTGAATATTCTCGTATACTAATGACTATGTGACTATTATTTCGATTAACACTCCAGTTAATTTCATCAAGGGTGATTCCGAAGGTTCGCTCCCTAAGCGTAAACCGCTCTACTTGACCGCTCCTCATAGTTATGAGTCGAGAGTCTTGTCCATACGGCGTGATATTCGCAGTAATAGATGCCGAAAAAATCGTAGTTGGACTGATAGTGAGTTGACTTTCGTTATTGCGGTATGTTCTACCTTCCATTATCATTACATTTTCTGAAACAATTATTGGGTCTACCAATTGTGGTTTTTCGTTAATATCCAAATAATCCTCTAACTCTATTGCTTCTGACGGAATACTATGTGTATTTGTTTCAACCATGGCAAATCCAATATATTCCCCGTTTAAGTATTCATTCGCAAAATAGTTTGATGGATAATTTGTTGATGGTTGAACAGGAAACCGCCAAGCGAAAATAGCAACCATTATTCCAATAAGCGTTGCTACAATATTGAATGTATTTGATTCCGCGTTTGGCAAATTAAAGCGTAATTTTCTAAAGAGCTTCTTCATGATTAGTACTCCATATCTTAAAATTTGAGACATCATCAAACCCACCGTCCCGCGTAAATCGGATAATTTTTGGGGATATTTAAAACGCACATCCCTACTCCAGTAATTTAATCCTTAGCATGATTCTTTTTCCTATTACGCCATTTGCAAGGCCATCTACTACATAGAAGCTAAGTTCTATATCATTTTTGTTGAAATGTTGAATAAGTTCGTGGGAAAGTTTTTGGGAAAGTAACGCCTTAAATATATTAAAGTCTTCGTCGGCAAAATAAACTTTTGGCTTGAATAAAGCTTTTCTGTTGGACGAATTAGCACCATATATTCCTTTTGCAGTTATGCGGCTTCCCCAAAATGTATTTGTCCTTGCAATTTCGTACAGAACATAATCGCTGCTAAACAACGTCAATGGTTTCTTAACTTTTGTAATATCATTTATCGCTTCTTTTTTGAAAGTTTTACTTATTGATTCAGCAATACTTTTATGGTCGGCTTTATCTGCATTAGTTTTTATTTGTCTATACAGTTTTCTAAACTCGCACAATCGGTTTTTAATTTCATCAATGGTCATATCTTCCGTTTGTTCGTTGTTTAAGATACTGTACAACATCTCTTTAAGAATATGGTCTGTTTCGGATTCAATTTCCATTACAATATTATTTAAAGCTCTTTGTGCTTCCGCTAATGCATTTTGCAATTCATGTTTAAAGTCATGCATTTTAACACCTCAAATCATATTTCCAAAACACACAATCCAAATCTTGACACTCTGTCGACCACGCTCTCTGAAAAAATTATATACGTCGCTTGAAAATATTAGCAATTTCGACTTTATTATCAATAATCTGCCCGTCATGCAAATCTTCGCTAAAAATGTAATCGCAATCATTTAAAATTGCGGCGGCGATAATTAGGCTATCGTAATACGAATAACCATAAGTGCCTTTCAAATCAAGTGCTTTCTGGACTGTTTCAAAGTCTATAATACCTACTTCACAACGACTATTGATGGCAGTGATAATTTGCTTCACTTCAGCAATCGACATTTTCAATTTCTTAATCATAACATTGCTGATTTCATTAAACACTTGTGTGCTAGTGCAACAATCGTATTTATCAAGTGCGTTCAAAGCAATATCGCGCTTAATCGTTTCGCCCTCGCTTTGTGTGTATACGAACACATTAGTATCAAGAAAAACCCTACCGCTCATTAGCTTCCTCCCTGTCAAACACATACCCTGTTGTATCAACAGCAAAATAGGGAAATGGTGGTTGTTTTTCTTTTTCGGTTTTCTCAACTAGGACTATTACTTTAATTTTTTGTGGTATTTTTTGTACATACCTATCAGGTATACGGATAATCCCATCCTGTGTTGTAGTTTTAAATTCAAATGCTTGCATTTTTATACCTCCTCATCTTCAAAAGACCCTAATACCGCATAGGAATTTTAATAATAAACATAGACCCCTCACCAGAACGGGAGCTAATTCTAATACTGCCGTTGTGCAATAAAATTGTAGAGCGGGAGATTGCCAAGCCCAGACCAGTGCCACCAGTATCGCGGTCGCGGGTTTTGTCTACTCTGTAGAAGCGGTTGAAAATTTTATCTTGTTCGTCTTCGGGGATTCCCATGCCTGTATCTTGTATTGTGATATAGGCGTTTTGATGGTCGGAATCTATTGCAACTTTTACAGTACCCCCCCTAGGGGTATATTTTATGCCATTCTCGACAATATTTGAGATAGCTAGTGCTAATTTTATTTCATCAGCCTCCATGCGTACTTTGCGTGCTTCGTCGTAGATTAGAATGACTTTCTTCTTTTCGGCTAGGGGTGATAGGCGTTTTAAAATGTCTTCTACCATTTGGTTTAGGTCTAGGGTGTCTATGTTTAGGGATTGTTCACGCTGGTCAACTTTTACTAGGGCTAAAAGGTCGTTGGTGATATTAACCATGCGGTCTACCTCGGAACTGATGTCCTGCATAAACTCGCGTGAAACTTCTTCGGGGACATTCTCCTGTCCTAGTATTGACTCGGAAAGGACTTTTATTGCAGTCAATGGAGTTTTAAGTTCGTGCGATACGTTGGACACAAATTCTTCGCGAGTTTTTTCTACTTGTTCTAGTTTTTCTGTCATGTTGTTGAATGTTCGGGCTAGAATTGAATACTCGTCACGGCTATTGATTGGAATACGCTGATTTAACTGCCCAATGGACATTCGCTGAACAACACGAACAATCTGCCGCAAAGGCGCAATCAATCTATGCGACGTTAGAAACACAAGCACAACCACAAGAAGCCCCACCGCCAAGCTGTACAAATACAGACGAGTGCGAATTGAGGCAATCGAATCAAAAACGTCGCTAACATCGGTGACAAGCATTACCGCGCCTATCTGCCCGTTTGCATCACGAATGCTGGTTGTTCTGTAAAGCACGTATTCTTCGCCGCGATATAACAAATTTGAATTTTGACCGTTTAAGGCGTTAAGTACTCTTGTTTGCAGAAGCGTCTGCCCCACCAAAGAATCCAGAACATGGTGGTTGGAATCGGCAATTACGCGTGCGTTGTTATCTATTACGATTATTCGCACGTCCCATAAGCCGCTGTGCTGGTCTACGCTATTCCTAAGCCTATTTAAAGCCCATGGGTCTTGCAGTTGTTCAAATGTAGAGCCTGTTACAACATCGCTCATTCGATAGGCGTTTACCCTTAGCTCGTCGATTTCTTGGTTAATAAAATATTCTTGGATAAATGACATTATTGTCATATTGAATATAAGCAACGGCACCATACTAAGCGCGATATAACTCAAAGCCAGCCGCCATCTTATACTGTAATACCACGGAAGTTTATCAGATTTATCGGAAATAATAACCAACTCCCCATTTTGTGTAAATATATTTCGGGTCGGACGGGCTTTCTTCTATTTTTTCGCGCAAGCGACGCACATGAACATCTACAGTGCGAACGTCGCCTGCATTGTCTGGCCCCCATAATTGAGAAAGCAAAGCTTCACGGGTATATACTTTGCCCTCGTTGTTCATCAAGAACTCTAGGAGGTCGTATTCTTTTGCCGTTAAGTAAATTTCAATTTCGGACACAAAAACCCTGCGTGAAAGCGAATCCAAAGATACGTCACGCACTTTTATTATATGTGATTTAACTTTTGGGCGTTCCCGCAGTGCGCGTCTAAGTATGGCCTTTATACGCGCTTTTAATTCGAGAATGTTAAACGGTTTTGTAATGTAGTCGTCTGCGCCGTATTCCAGACCCATTATTTTGTCCATGTCTTCGCCCTTTGCAGTCACCATCACAACTGGTACCGCGCTAAATTCGCGAATTTGCCTGCATACGTCTGTGCCTTCTATTTTTGGCAGCATCACGTCCAAGATTATTAAATCATACGTGTTTGCCCTTGCCATCTGTAAGGCCTCTTCACCGTCGTGTGCCATGTCAACCTTCATTCCGTCTTGCTCAAGGCTGAATTTGATTCCCTTTACGATGTTTTTCTCATCATCTACCACTAAAATATTCGCCATATGCCACCTCATGAAAGGAAGATTAACATTTTTAAAATTTCTAAGAAAATGTCGGTTATTTTATTATATCTATTAGTCGTGCAAATTACCAGTGTTTACGCGCAAGAAGTGACAGAAATCCGACAAATGCCCTCTCCACCCCGATATACAGCGGGTGCGGTGGTGTTAATTGATGCAGATACTGGGTTAATTTTGTACGGACACGAAGAAAACACGCCAATGTATCCCGCAAGTATAACAAAAGTTATGACTGCCTTGGTGGTTCTGGAACACGCAACCGATTTAAGCGAACGCATTCGGTTTTGCGATTACGCGGTGTGGTCTATTCCCAGAAATTCAAGCCATATCTACATGGACGTTGGCGAAACGCTGACAATTTACGAAGCCCTATACGCATTAATGCTGGAATCTGCAAACGAAGTTTCGGTTGCGTTGGCGTTGCACGTTGCAGGAAGTGTGGAAAATTTTGCCGATTTAATGAATCGTCGTGCGGCTTCACTAGGCGCGTATGACACAAATTTTGTAAACCCAAGTGGGCTTGCCGCAAGAAATCACACTACTACAGCCTATGATATGGCTTTGATAATGCGCGAGGCGGTACTAAACCCAATTTTCAGAAATATAGTTTCCACCGTTCGTTTTGATATTCCTCCAACAGAGCGGCAAGCTGATACGCGTCATTTGCTAAATTCCAACAGACAAATGCGTGCAGGCCCATTTTATAATGAATATGTAATAGGCGGAAAAACTGGATTTACTCCAGCCGCAGGCAACACGCTGGTGACATACGCCTATCATGATGGTAGAAGATTAATCACAACGGTATTAGCTGGCGAAGGCACAGGCGCGTTTAACGATACAACCGAGTTGTTAAATTTCGGATTCGAGCTACCAATGGAAACGGTGACTATTTTTGATTCCTCTGCGTATTCAATCGCAATTCCCGTGTACCAAGAAATTAACGGCACGGAAACAGAAATAGGCCGCGTAAGGCTAATGTCCGACATAGACCTACGCTTCGACTTGCCACCAGACTGGTCGCATAGCTGGCTTCGCTACGACTTATCCGTTCCAGAAAGACTAGAGCCGCCCGTGCTAAGGGGAACGCCTTTTGGGCGTGTTGCCGTGTATGTACAAAATATCCGTGTAGGCGAAGTCCCGCTAACTTCGCGTGATGCTGTTTTCGCATACGTCCCCGTGACAGAAGAAACTGCATACGCCTACGCAAACCTAACCCCTTCATACGCCGCCTACTACGACCAACCAGAGCCCGACGGAATACAAATTTTTTCAGGTAGGCTGGAATTTCTTAATAACGAGTATATTGTCACCCTCGCAATCCCTCTAACCATTTCGACGCTAACGCTAATCTTCGCCCTAGTTGCCCTTGCCACACGAAGAAAACGCCGTTTAAGGCGCACGCTTCGCTCGCGGCCTGCACGCTTCACCAAGTACCCGCATTACCGTTATAAATATGATAAGTGATTTCGTTAAATTTCAGTTGTAAATTTACTTTGGGCGTGTTCCCCTCTATAGCAAAAAACGAGAGTTGGCTTGCATCTCTCGTTTTTTGTGCTATACGCAGTTCAATTGATTTGACTTTCGCCAAGGGGTCAGAGAAATCAAATATTGTGAATGCTACTATGCTCATGATATAATTACCATAATAAAAAGCAAATAATAGTTTTGCAAGTCAAGACAGCATTGCACAGCTATCAAACAAAATAGAGAAGAGGTTACTACCTATGTCTGAAATGGTTTTGAGTGTAAAAGCGTTGCCAGAAACTTTATTTAAGATGATACCGACCGAACAGGTAAAACTTAGGCAAACAGGTAACGTTATCAGCTTGACTCCCCTTCGTGAAGTTACAAAGGACGAGTGCCCTCTGCTTGGGCTTACAGCAGGAAGTCGTCTTACCGTAGATAAATTTTTGGCTATGACGAGAGAGGACAAAATCCTTGAGGGTCTGGAATCATGAATGATGCATTTGTCCTTGATGCCTGTGCATTGATTGCACTAACGAACCAAGAAAAAGGCGCAAATATTGTTGCGGATATATTAAAGCAAGCCACTCATGGCAATGTACGATTATACATGAACAGGGTAAATCTATACGAAGTGTATTATGGTTTTTATCGTGAGTATGGAAAAGAATACGCCTTAAATGTTGTTGAAAATGTTGAAGATTCTCATGTCCTTGTTACAGAGTTTGACAGAGAAATTTTTATGGAAGCTGGGAGGTTAAAAGCAACCTATAAATTATCACTGGCGGATTCTATTGCCGTAGCACAAACCATCATATTGAGGGGTTCTATTCTCACGGCAGACCATCACGAATTTGATGTCATTGAGGGTAAAGAGAATCTTATTTTCAACTGGATTAGATAAGGTTACTAAAAGCGGTAGGGTGGATTTTATCCTGCCGCATCAAAACGTGCGTATCTAATACTTTTTCCACTCAAATACCTAAATTCGCCAATCCGTTCAATGTTAGATTTCTAATATCTTCGTTGGGCGAATTTTGATGTTTGAGAATGGAAAAAGCATAACAAGTAGCAACTCATTCCATGTACTCCTTCATTTCCTCTAAAGGTGCATTGAAATCATCGGCCATCTGAATCTTGCCTTTCAAAAATCCTCTTAACTCTGAAAGAGGACGCTTCTTGGGTTGTTTATCAGTAGCAATATTATCTTCCACAGGTTCAAGAAAAGTAATAACTACTTCATATTTCCCGCTCACAGAAATCGGTTGCCTTGGTTTGAAATTAACCCCATCATAGATTGCTTTTACAGCGTACATACCTTACCTCCTCATATTTACTCCAAAATAAATTTTGTTCGCCTTTGATTGTTTACTATTATATCATAAGTATAGCCATGCTCGAAAAACTACTTTCATTGTGGGATTGCTCTTTCCATATTTAAAATGCCGTTTCCGTAGCGGATATGATTCCAGCCTTCGGGAACGGTTACGTACCCTGCAAAGTTTCGTCTTACGGCGGCGGGGCTGATATTTGGGTTGGCGATTTTGTACATAGCAACAGCCGCCGCAACATGCGGCGTAGCCATAGACGTACCCGAGCGGGCTATGTTTTCGCCGTCACGATTCGCGCTGTACACGCCTACACCAGGGGCGGCTATATCAACAACAAAACCCCAACCGCTACCCGAAGCGGGCCTATTATCGTGAGTAACAGACGCAACGGTTATAACGCCAAACGAAGCGGACGGAGAGCGTAAATCTGCGCGGGAAGAATTATTTCCTGCCGACGCAACCACCGTAACCCCCGAAGCCTTTGCGCGCAAAACGGCTTCATCAACAAGAAAGGAGCGCGAACCTCCCATGCTTATGTTGATTACATGCGCGCCGCTGTTCACGGCCCAATCAATGCCCTGTGCTATTGCAAAATTACTGCTTGCGCCATCAGAATGCCCCGCCACAATTGGTAAAATTTGAACATCTAGCCCGTGGGTTATGTCTGCGATTATTCCCGCTACATGCGTTCCGTGGCCGTGGGTATCATGTGTGTCTTCGTTGTTATGGATAAAATTCCACCCTGGCAAAACACGTCCTTCCAAGAGCGGGTGTTCTTCATCTACGCCCGTATCTATAACCGCAACAATAACGCCCGCCTGTGGTCGGTCGGATTCGTACAGGAAGCGTCTAAATGCACATGCGCCAATCGCTTCCGCTCCCCATGACAAAAAATCATCATTGTTTGCCGCCACTCCCACAACTTCTTCAATATCGCCAACAGGGGGTGCAATTCTTTCAAACTCTACCCACAACACCGCAGAGATTCCTCTAAGAAGCCGATACGCCGAATAAGTTTCCATAGGTGTTTCAAAGCGCAAAAAAGTAATATCGCTAGAAATACTAGCAATTGAAATTGGCTCTAAGTACAAAAAATCCAACCAGCCCCGAGTATGGACAACCAGCCCCGTTGCCTGAAAATTGTCAGGCACAGCATCAACCAAGTCACGACCACTAACCGATACCGTAGCAAAAACAATCACAAGCACAAACACCCCAAAAATAATTTTTTTCATAAGCCCTCCCCAAATCAGTGATAGTACAATTGTATCAAAATAGAGATTAAAAGGTCAAAGGATTTTAAGGTCAAAAGATTTAAGACCTTGGGGACGCTGTCCCCAATACCCCTGCAAGGGGACGCAGTCCCCTTGACCCCGCTTTTTTGAATTTTATATTGAGTGGAATC
>WQVV01000001.1 GCA_009785665.1 Defluviitaleaceae bacterium | reverse complement strand
TGTATTTTCTCTCTGTTTTCATGGTTCGTATTTTATCATATCTCTAACAAAAAGCCGATAGCGAAACGTGAGCTATCGGCTTTTGCTTTTCTATGCGGGCGGTCTTTGCCCGCTTTTTTATGCAACCTTTGGTGTAGATTATCACTTGACTAGAGAACGAAAAAATCTTAGAATGGCTATACTTTTTCAAATGCGAACGGGGAATTTTCCCATTCGCATTTGTCGCCTTTTGGGTAAAAATAAAATCATAAATTTATTTTTATCCAAAGGTATTACACCATTATCATGCGTAACCTATATTGGAGGAATGTTATTATGTTAAGAAACACAAAGGTCGCGGGCAAATTAGGAATTGGTTTTGGAATTTTGTTAATTATTATGCTTGCTATGGCAATTTATGGCGTAGTTACCGTCACCAGAATAAATAGCGATTATCGTTATGCCGCAAGTCATCCAACTGCAAGGTACAACTTGCTACTACAGACGGAAATTGAAGTCCATAGACTACGCACAAATGTAGCATTAATCGCGGCATCAGCAGACCATCCACAAGTTATTGAAGATGCATATGCATCAGTGGTGGCAAGCCGAGAGGTAATATATGAGCTTTTAGAAAAGTATCGCGAAAGCCTACGCGACGACCCACGCATTGATGAAGAAACGCGAGAAGCAGGAATTAACGCGGCATACGGCTTGCAGAATAATCACCTTAACAACTATTTCAACACTATTGTGTATCCGCTTTACGCGGTCGCTACTGGTGCGTCCGATAGGTTGTTGCCAGAAATTTTAGAAGAAGCAACCCCAATTCTTGCGGGCATAGACAATGTTTTCATAGCACTTACCAATGCCGCACAGGAAACAGTAGACGGGCTTTTTACTTCGGCTTCACTTTTTGCTGGTATTTCTTCTGGGATAATGCTGGCAGTTGCTATTATCGGCATAGCATTTGGTGTGATTATTGCGTTTGTAATTTCTAGTGCAATCACAAGACCAATTAAAAGAACTGTTGACGCTTTAAACAATGTTTCTGCTGGAAACCTTAACATAAACATCAATAGAGCGAAGATTGGCAAAGACGAAGTGGGTATGCTTACTACCGATGTAATCAAACTTGTAGATGTAATCAAGAGCATCATGGACGATTTAACCATGGCACACGACCAATTTTTAGAAGTTGGCGATTTGAAATTCACAATCGACGAGAGCAAATATAACAATTCGTACAAAGAAGTTGTTAGGCTTGTTAATACCATTCTCAAGCAAACTTCAACGGATGTATTAAGCATAAGCGATATTCTCAATCATGTAAGCGATGGCGACTTTAATGTAAAATTGGAAGATGCAATCTGGGTAGGTGACTGGGCTGCGTTGCCGCAGGCAATGAACAGATGCACAAACAATCTGAAAGATGTAGTTGCCGAAGTAAACGGCATGGTTGACGCGGCGGCAGTAAAAGGAGACTTGGCGTATCACATTGATGCGTCAAAGTATCTTGGTGACTGGAACAAAATTCTAAATGGTCTTAATGATATTTGTCATGCGACAGACGTGCCTATTGTGGAAATACGTGACGTTCTTAGCGTATTAAACAAGGGATTATTTGATGCTCGAGTGACTGGTGATTACGCTGGTGATTTCTTATCCATGAAAAATGACCTAAACTACTTTATCGAAGACACGTCTAAATATATGGCTGAAATTAACAATGTGCTTGGTGAAATCGCGTCTGGCGACCTACGCAAAACTATTGACATGGATTTTGTAGGGGAGTATATCGTAACAAAAGAAGCTGTTAATCATATATCAACCACCTTGAGAAAAACTATGGCAGAAATTTCGTCGGCATCAGGGCAGGTGTTGTCTGGCGCGAAACAAATATCCACAAGCGCGATTGATTTAGCGCAAGGCGCGCAAACACAGGCAAGCTCCGTAGAAGAACTTAACGCTTCCGTGGATATAATAAATCAGCAAACTTCCCAAAACGCCGAAAACGCAAGCAACGCAAATACCCTTTCCAATACCTCCAACGCCAATGCCCAAGCGGGCAACAACGCCATGAATGAAATGGTTGAAGCTATGGCGCAAATTAAAGAATCGTCCAACAATATTTCCAAAATCATCAAGACAATTCAAGATATTGCGTTCCAAACAAACTTGCTTTCTCTAAACGCTTCGGTAGAAGCCGCACGCGCAGGCGAACACGGAAAGGGTTTTGGCGTAGTAGCCGACGAAGTAAGAACCCTAGCGTCCAGAAGCCAAGAGGCCGTAAAAGAAACAGAGGCAATGATTCTAGCTTCTATTTCAAGGGTAGATGTAGGTTCTGGAATTGCTCAAACAACATCAGAAGCACTAAACATCATAGTAAGCAACGCAACCGAAGTAATGGAAATAATAAACAGCATTGCCGAAGCATCTAAAGAACAAGCAGATGCAGTAGGTCAAGTAGGTCAGGGCTTGCAACAAATTTCCCAAGTAGTACAAAACAACTCCGCAGTATCAGAAGAAACAGCCGCGGCATCACAAGAACTAACCTCTCAAGCAGAGTTACTACAGCAGTTGGTATCATATTTCAAAGTCTAGCGGCACAGCCGCTTTTCGCCGATAACATGCATTGCAAGCCACGCATACGTCACGAAGCCAGATACAATTTCCTAAGCAAAAAAATCCACGTCTACCGCATAGATGTGGATTTTTTTGTAGGCTAGGAAACGGCATCTGGCTTCGAGACGCACACGTTAGATTGCCAATGCATGTCCTCGGTGAAAAGCGGCTGTGTCGCTTTTTTGTAGGCTAGGAAATTGTATCTGGCTTCGAGATGTACACGTTAGATTGCCAATACATGTCCTCGGCGAAAAGCGGCTGTGCCGCCCGCCTCAATTCCAGCCCTCGTGTACAATCCGCCTGTGCAAAATTTTTAATTGCGCCTGTCGCTGTTTGTAATCGGGCAGAATTTTCGCGACTATTGCCCAGAATCGTGATGAGTGATTCATTTCTAACAAATGGGCTAGTTCGTGAACTACTACATAATCAATAACATCATCATGAGCCATAATCAACCGCCACGAGAAGTTGATTCGTTTTTTGGATATGCAACTACCCCAACGGGTTTTCGCGCTGGTGATTTTTACCGACGCGGGGGACACGCCCATTTTTTCGGAGAAATACGCTACGCGTTCTGCAATTACAACTTTTGCGGTGCGTTGATAAAATTTAACACAATCAGCCCTAATTGCATCTGATTCCTCCAACGCCAACGAATCCGAAAAATCGGAAGCACCCAAAGGCTTTCTCCCCCAAGAAAGCCTAAGCGGCAGAATATCTGCAACGCGTGTTTCCTGCCCGCGTAGTAAAATTAGGCTATCGCCATTCAAGCGAAAAGCTTCCACCGCTTCTGCGTGTTTTTGTTGTTTTGTTACTACTTCATTTATCCACTGTGTCTTTGAATTAACAAAGGCTTCAATCTCGCGCATGGGTACACGAAATGGGGCGCGAATTTCAACTTCGCCACCTTTTATGTAAATCCCCAAACTTTTACGCGCCGAGCGTTTTAAAATATAGTTTATCATGAAAAATATTATACACTAAAAAAACGATAACATGTTATACTTCCTATGGGTGATTCTTATGGACGAAAATCTAATAACGGAAGCAACATCAATGGCGATAACGCTGATGGACGAAGGATTAAATATCATAGACTGCAACCAGAATGCGGTAGAGATGTTTGGAATGGCAAGCAAGCACGAGTATATAACAACGGTGTACAATTATTTCTTTCCGCGACAGCCAAGCGGGCTGGAGTCAAAATGGCTAATTGATTCAAAAGTAACGCAAGCATTTGAGGAAGGTTACGCAAACCTGCCAGAATTTTTGTGCCGAAAAAAAGACGGCACAGAATTAACAGTAGAAACAATATACGTAAGAGTTCACAACAAAGAAAGCTTTGCAGTAATAGAATACATGCGCGACGTATCCGACAAAAAACTAGCCGAGGAACGGGAACAGGACGCAATACTTTTTCAGCATATGTTATATGATTCAAACCCGATTCCGTCTAGTTTGTGGATGCCCGACATGGAAAGCGAAAGCGCGATAATAATTGATTGCACGCAATCTGCGGTAGACATCGTAGGGGCAAAAAACAAGCGCGATTATATAGATAATTTTTTCAACTATCAACCCAAGTACCTACCATGCGGCACAATCTTGGCAGATAAGGTGAAAATTTTATTTTTGCAAACAATGGAAGAGCAAATGGTTCGCTGCTCTTGGGTGCTTCAACATGCTAGTGGCGAGTTAATCCCAGGAGATTTAACATTGGTACGCGTAGGCATGGGTGAAAACATGGTTGCGGCGTATTTTCAAGATATACGCCCACTGCTTACGGCAGATGAGAAAATTCGTCAAGCGTTGGAAATGACGCAACTTTTGCTGGACACATCACCCGCGCTGGTAGAAATCTGGGACAGCAATCATGAATTTCAAGACTGTAATAAAAAAACACTGGAAGCTTTTGGAGTTTCGACCAAGGAAGAATTTATCAGCAGATACACAGAAACAATGCCATTATTCCAGCCCTGCGGTTTGACATCAACCGAATTTGGCGTACAACAAACCGTTACCGTGTTAAGCGAAGGTTTTAACCGCTATGAAATAATTCGCAAGCGTTTTGACGGCGAGTTTCTACCACTGGAAACATCAGCGTTTCGCGTAAACCACGGCGATAAAAAATTAATCATAACATATAGCAACGACCTTCGCGTAATAAAAGCGTCGCTAAGAAACGAAAGCGAACGCGAAATGAACGAGCGTATGCACATGATGTTTGATGCAACGCCACTAAACATCGAATACTGGGACAAAGAATACAACGTGATAGACTGCAACCGCACCACGCTAGATTATTATGGTTTTGCCGATAAAGAAGCATTTAGGAAAAGCCTATTCCGCAACTCGCCAGCGTTTCAGCCAGACGGAACACCGTCACGTTATCTATGGAACACCCACCTTGAAGAAATTTTCGCAACAGGCGAAGGCAAGTTTTCATTCGTAACGTATCGGAGCGGCGAGCCTGCGTACATGGAAGTGCAAGGTATTCGCATAATGCACAACGACGAAATAGTGGTAGTAACATACGCAAGCGACATAACCCAACAAAAACAAGCCCAAGAAGAACGCCGCCGCACAGAAATAGCCGAAGAAAGCAGCCGCGCAAAAAGTCTATTCCTAGCGCGCATGAGCCACGAAATAAGAACGCCAATATCGGCGGTACTTGGCATATCCGAAATCAATTTGCAAAATCCAAACCTTCCGCCTACGATTGAAGAAGCCTTTGCAAAAATTTTCAACTCGGCAGATATGTTGTTAAACTTGGTAAACGATATTCTTGACCTATCCAAAATTGAAGCGGGCAAAATGACAATCATACACGAGCAGTACGAGGTTGCCAGTATGATAAATGATGCCGCAAATCTTTCGCTATTACATGTAGGTAGCAAGAATATCAAATTTGAAATGAACATCAGCGAAGACCTACCCACAATACTAATAGGCGACTTCCTTCGCATAGAACAAGTTCTAAACAATTTGCTATCCAACGCGTTTAAGTACACCGAATCTGGAACGGTCAAGTTATCTTTGCAATGCATTCCACTAGAAGAAAACGCCATTACCCTACAAATAGCCATAAGTGACACAGGCTTCGGCATGACAAATGAACAACTTGATACAATTTATAACGATTACTCCCGCTTTCACGAAAGCGAAAAACGCTTCATAGGTGGCGCAGGGTTGGGAATCCCAATAGTTTACAGCTTGGTTGACATTATGGGCGGCAAAATTGACATTGAAAGCGAAGTAGGAAAAGGCACCAGCATAACCATAAACCTACCGCAAAAAATAGCTGGCGCGGAAATTCTAGGCAGAGAAACTGCGTACCGCTTACAACAACTAGAATCATCTGCCAATGCCGCCGCAAAACGATTCAAATTTACCCCAGACCCCATGCCATACGGAAGCGTTCTTGTAGTTGATGATGTTGAAGCAAATCTATTTGTAGCCAAAGGTTTGCTAAATTTCTACTCCCTAAAAATCGAAACATGCGACAGCGGTTACGAGGCAATAAGACAAGTGAAATCGGGCAAAACCTACGACATCATTTTCATGGATCATATGATGCCTGGCATGAACGGCGTAGAAGCCATGCGCGAACTACGCGACATGGGTTACACTAACCCCATAGTAGCATTGACTGCAAACGCAATGCTAGGTCAAGCCGAAGAGTTCATGAAATCGGGCTTTGATGGCTTTATTTCCAAGCCAATTCAAACAAAACAACTAAACAATCTCCTAACAAAACATATCAAGGATAAACAATCCCCCGAAGTTTTAGCCGCCGCAAAACAAACCAGCACCCAAGAAGACATCGAAAACTTCATGCAAAATACTGACGTAGCAACAAAATTACGTAAAGATTTCGTGCGTACAAATAAAAACGCATTCAACGAACTAGAACAAACACTGGCAAAAAATGACCTCCACACAGCCCGCAGAATAGTCCACAATATAAAAGGCACTTCCGCACTAATTCGCGAAAGCACCCTAACAAAACTAGCCCAAACAGCAGAAGACCTTCTAGCAGAAGAAAAATTCCCCTCACAAGAAAATCTTTCAGCCCTAAACAAAGAACTATCCCGCATTCTATCAGAAATAGGCGAACCACAAAAACCAACAGCAACAAAAACACTAGACCAAAATGGCAAAAAAGAAGCCGCAACCCTCTTTGATACCCTAGCTCCCCTACTAGCCGAAAGAAACTCCGTTGCACTAGATTACCTCCCACAGCTAAGAACAATACCAGAATCCGCCGTAACGGCTCAACTAATAGAAGACTTTGAATTTCCACTAGCCGCTAAAACATTGGAGGTTTTACGCACAGTGCTGGAAATTTAGTCCTATCCACACGATAGCAACATGTAGTATAATGTGTTTTGAAGTAAGTTGGCGGCAAACGCCAATACATAAGGAGTAGTACCATGCCAAAAATGACCCCAATGATGGAGCAGTATTTTAGCATTAAGGCGAATCACAAGGATTCAATATTGATGTTTCGGCTTGGCGATTTTTTTGAGATTTTTTTTGATGACGCGAAAATAGCGGCAAAGGAACTTGACATCGCGCTAACAGGGCGCGACTGCGGGCAGGCAGAACGTGCGCCAATGTGCGGCGTACCAGCACACGCGGTAGACGGATATATTGCAAAGCTTGTAGAAAAGGGCTATCGAGTCGCGTTATGCGACCAAGTGGAGGACGCGAAGCAAGCGAAGGGAATAGTTAAGCGCGACGTAATTCGCGTAATAACACCAGGTACAATCACAGACGCGAATTTCCTTGACGAAGGACGGCATAATTATATCGCGGCAATTTTCAGCGACAAGGCGGGGTTTTCGCTTGCATGTGCGGATATAACCACGGGGCTGTTTATGGCAACGGCGATTCCTAACAGCGGCGGCACAGCCGCTTCTCGCCGACAACCTGCGTCTGAAACTACGCATACGTCTCGAAGCCAGTTTCCAATGTCGGAGCAAAAATTACTGGACGAGCTTTCTCGAATAAACCCAGCCGAGATTGTTCTACCCGAAAATTTCCCGCTAACCCGCGTGATTGAAAACATCACGGGGGTGAAGGCAACTACTGTTCCAGCATGGACATTCCATCTATCAAACGCGCATAAACGCTTAACAGAGCATTTTGGTACAATGCACCTAGAAGGCTTTGGTCTGGTAGAAAACGCGCCAGAAATCCCAGCGGCAGGGGCGTTGTTGGAATACTTATCAGACACGCAAAAAAACGCGTTATCGCAAATAACGCGGCTAAAAACATACAGCCAGCAAACCCACATGATACTAGACATCTCCAGCCGCCGAAATTTGGAACTAACCGCCGCCGCCCACGACAGGGGGAAAAAAGGCTCGTTGTTATGGGTGCTAGACCGCACAAAAACCGCAATGGGAGCGCGTCTACTGCGTAGCTGGGTAGACCTTCCGTTAATGAACACAAAAGAAATAAACCGCCGCCTAGATGCAGTATCGGAATGGAAGCAAATGCCCATCGAACGCGCCGAAATCCGCGAGTATTTGCACGGCATACACGACCTTGAACGCGTAATGGCGCGGCTATCCACGCGTTACGGCACTGCCCGCGACTTGGCAATTCTGCGAGGAAGCATAGAACTTCTACCCGCAATAGAACGCCTTTTAACCCACACAAAAAGCGAGGCCAACAGCGAAATTCGCCGCACCTACGATACTTTGGCTGACATTTATGAAAAAATCGAAAAAACCATAACCGAAACGCCACCAGCAACAGCCCGTGAAGGCGGCATGATACGCGACGGCATCAACTCCGAACTAGACAAGTTGCGCGATATAAAAGAAAACGCCCAAGGCTATCTGGAAGAAATGGAAGCCCGCGAGAAGCAAGAAACAGGAATAACCAGCCTAAAAATCCGCTATAACCGCGTATTTGGCTACTATATAGAAGTAACCGCCACCAATCTATCCAAAGTCCCAGACAACTATATTCGTCGCCAAACCTTGGCAAACTGCGAACGCTTCGTAACCGAAGAACTAAAAAACCTAGAAGAAACTCTACTAGGCGCGGACGAGCAAATAATAACCTTGGAATACGAGTTATTCGACACACTACGCCGCGAAATAGTTGATGAAATGGCACGCATACAATTCGCGGCATCAGTGCTGGCAACACTGGACGCGTTCCAGTCCCTAGCCGAAACAGCCGAGGTAAACAACTACACAAAACCAACCGTAACCAACGGAACAAACATAACAATAAAAGAAGGTCGCCACCCAGTAATAGAAAAACTAACTCCCCAAGCCTTCGTGCCAAACGACACCGATATGAGTCAAGACAACCGTTTGGCAATAATAACAGGGCCTAACATGGCAGGTAAGTCAACGTACATGCGACAGGTCGCGCTGATTGTGCTAATGGCGCAGATAGGTTCGTTCGTGCCAGCCCAATCCGCCGATATAGGCGTAACCGACCGCATCTTCACCAGAGTAGGCGCGTCCGACGACCTCGCAACAGGGCAAAGCACATTCATGGTGGAAATGACCGAAGTAGCCAACATTCTAAACAACGCCACAAAAGACAGCCTAGTTCTACTAGACGAAATAGGTCGCGGAACAAGCACTTTCGATGGCCTAGCGATAGCATGGGCAGTACTAGAACACATAGCCAACAAAACCCAATCAAAAACGCTATTCGCCACTCATTACCACGAACTAACCCAACTAGAAGGTCAAATAGAAGGTGTAAAAAACTATTGCTTCACAGCCCAAGAACAAGGCGAAAACATAGTTTTCCTAAGAAAGCTAATCCACGGCGAAGCAGGTCAAAGCTACGGAATCCACGTAGCACGCCTAGCAGGCCTACCAAAAAACGTACTATCCCACGCCACAAAATTACTAAATATTTTTAACGCCGATGGCATTCACGCAAACCCGCATGTACATCACGAAGCCAGTTCTGCTACGGTAACAGAAACCGAAACAGAGCAAAAGCTAACCCAAGCCCTATCCGAAATAAATGTAAACGACATTACCCCACTAGAAGCACTACTAACGCTATCCCGCTTGAAAGAGCTTTTGTAGCAATAGACCTGTCCTAGAACTCTATGTCGAATTTGGGCAGCAATTAATAAAAGGGTGGAATAAATATGTGGTATGGAGAAGTAGAAAAAGTAAATCCCACAGAGATAAAAAAATTAATTTTCGACGAATCCATTAACGAAGAAGAGTTGATTTTCAACTTGGTGGATTTATTCAAGCTTGGTGATTTTTCTTTAAAACCATTGTTGGTGCAGCTTATGAACAGCACGGGAGATGACGAAGTGTTGCAATTATGTATAGAAATTTTTTCGTCAATTGCAACACATGAAGACATACGAGACTCGGATAATTTTATTTTTTTATTAAACGCGTCTACAGACACGCTTAAAACATTCACAGCTAGGGCATCAGATTTTTTATCCTACGAAATTGTTCCGTATTTGCTAGTCTTGCTAGAAGAATGGACTGGAAACTATCAAGTAGAAGCGATGATACGAGATGCTTTAGCAGAAATACTAGGCGCAGTACTGGGTGATGATGTAACATTTGAGGACATCGGAAATTATTATTTGGGGATTGAAAACAGTCGGTCTACTTCATATTTCTACGAACAGAAGCCATCATTTGCTGGGGATTTGACCAAGATAATTCAACAGCGTGCAATGTCGGCAATGTATCTTAACGAACCATTTAAAATGTATACAATTCCATCATTGCTTTCAATCTGGTCGGGAAAAAAATGCCCATTGGAATATGAAACTATAGTCACAAACCAAGTAGTAAAAGAAATCCTAGACTACACAGAATCACTTTCTAAAATGGAATGGGAGCGTGGAAAGAAATATTTTTATGGTCATATTGTTTAGGGGAACACGCCCTATGCTAATTTCCATAGTTCTGCTGGGAGTTTATGCGGTTTTTGCGACTTCTGCTGGAGTTCTATAAACTTGAAGATGAATCGTTTTGGGCATGGAATGTATTCGGCGGATTCAATGTATTCTGATTCGGGAAAAGTTTCTTCTATTTTTTCTGTTTCTTCTGCTTCTTCCAGCGTTTCGTTAGATTCGGCTATTTCTTGTTCTGGGAGGTATTCTTCCATTTCTTCTGAAATTTCGTCAGTTTCGTTAATTGCTGATTCGGCTTGGTATGCGTCGAGTCTTTCCCTTACAGATGCTGAAATTTCTAAGTGCAAGTCCGTTAGAGGATTTACTCGTGTTAGGGTAATGTCTGTACCAGGCAGTACGCGTTGCGCTGGACGATTATCCCCCCATGTTTCATATATGGGGGCTAGAAAATCGCGCTCACCCGTTAGATAATTAGTCCAGTATGCGTTGCTTGCTCGCGCCAAAACAAATTTGTCTGCGGCGTTATTGTTGAAGGTGATTCTGGCATACGTTGGTATGGGTTCAACAATGCCGTAAAAATACCCTACCAAATTGCCTAAATTATCATGATAGTATACCCATGGAAACCATGAATAAGAGTGCTCCCGACCAAACCCAAACTCTTCCCATAGTTGTTGCGGGGAATATGACACTCGCACAAACTCACCATTTACATATCGGAACAACGAAGCAACACCGCCACCATCTCCAGAGCCGCGATAATTGCCCCAATGATTTACAATAATATCGGGAATACCGCTGTTGTCAAAATCCCATAGGGAAAAGCTTGATGCATAAGTTTCATAACTCATCCACGGCGCGTCTTCAATTCTGTTGAAATTGCTATCATAGAAGCCGTGCCGTGTCCAGTCCCTAAATTCTCTGAAAAAAATATCAGGGACTTCGGTGGTTAAGATTGGGATTGGCATTGCTAGATACCCAGCGTGTGATTCAAACATTTCGCCGCCCTCATAGCCGATAAGGAATTGACGTTCGTCAGCTATTATTGATTCTCTGGTATCCCAATCCCAGCCTATTTCAATCTGTCCATCGGTCAATTCTGTCCCAAGTTGACGCGGGATAGCAAGAAACATCTGCTGACCTGTGTATGTTAAAAGTCCGTCAGGATACCAGCCATTAAAATAATCCCCAAACATCATAGGTAACTGCATTAAAAAATCCTCTGCAACCTGCCTACCGTATGGGCTTATTGCAAATGCCGTTGCAGGGGAATACATAAAACTAGCCACCAAAATGATTACCAGCAGTTGTCTTGTCACCTTGCGCATCATGTAACCTCCAATCAATATACATGAGTTGTGCTATGAAGAGTGGAAATAACGCCACTATTTGCTTGCTCATTAACCGTATCCACGTTCATACTTTTTTCCCCTCATTTAATATCCAATCCTTTAATCGCTTCCTCATAACAGTAAATGAAGTGATTTCCTCTGCCGGACCAATCATCTCTGCTAAAAGTCCATGACTCCACGCATGAACCGGCAACCACGCCATACACAGTTCCAATATATCATCAATATTGTACTTACCGCCAAAGAACCCTTCCATATATGGTTTCTCAAAACCAAACAAGCTGCTTACAATGTAAACCAACTCATAATCAGCGGGCGCGTACATAGCATCGGCAAAATCTATAAGTGATACATTTAAATCATCATCTACAACTATGTTACCTTCATGAATATCTCCATGACAATAAACTTTTTGACCTATGCGAAAATCGTTAAGATACTTTGCTAATTCGGCAAGGAATGAATCGGAAAAACCCTCTCTTTTCCACTCCTCATTACCGATTGCGTACTGCATTACGTCAATTGACGTAAAATTATCACATGGTAAATTCAGCATATTGGTAATGTTCCGCACGTTCCTCCCAATCGCTATTTTATCATCATAACTCAGCTTGTGTTCAATTTTATTCAACGGTACGCCGTTGATATATTCCATAATCATGTAGTTAAATGAATATTTATCCATAATTATGCCGCTGGCTACCAATTTTGATGACGGCACGCCTAAATCGTTTGCCCATTTTATCCCAAACAATTCTACATTAAAATCTGTCCCATATCCTCCGTGTGAAGCCAACTCTGATGGAACAAATACTTTCACAACATACCTGCCAACCTTAAAAACAGCGTTTGTTCCTTGCATTGCATACTCAATTGCTGTAAAAGTTAAATTTTCTTTTTGCATAATACACTTTATCAACGGCGTGAATGATGAAATAGATTTTTTTCTATCGTGCCAATCATCTATACAATCAAGTAGCGCATTAAATAAGTGCATACCATTCACCCTCTCGTTATAGTGAAACAAATATAAACTTTACGCACGTACCACTCTCGTTGTGGTACATATAGCAAACGACATTGAAAAACGTGATTGAAGGAGGGTTGCCAAAAACGCGAAATGAGCGTTTTTGGCTGTTTTTGTCCGACGCACAATCACGATTTTGAAAGTTGTTTGCTATAAGTGCGCTCTTTCTTATTTATCGTCATAATGCCCTTTGCATGAAATAATTAACAAATCCTTTTCATCTTGCAGACAATAAACGAGCCTATCTCCTTTATTAATATGCCTTGAAAATCGCACCAGATTTTTGTAATGCTTTAATTGTTCGGGTTTGCCGCGACCGCCTAACATTCCATGTGATTTAATATCGCTGATAAGGTCGTAAATTTTCTTGGCAGTTAAACGGTCTGATTTCAGCCAGTTTTTTAGTTCCTTATTTGCAATATCGGTGAAATATACATCCATAGCTACTCTCCGTTCACCAAGGCTTCTAATTCATCCATTGTATATTTAACCACCTCGCCCCGTTCAGCCTGCGCAATGGATTCATCAAGTTTTGCCAAATATTCAGCGTTGGCTTGTTGTTTTACATTTTCATCAATTCGCACGGTTATCGCTTTTGACATAAGAATCACTCCTTTGAAAATAATTGTACTGCAAAACGATGACATTCGCAATATGCGCAGGATTTAATGCAATCGCTAACAAAATTTGATATGATTATAAAAAATGTAGGAGGGATACTGTGACAACGAAGGAAATAAAGCAAAAGGCAGAGCAACATTATGCGGCGTGTGGAATAATCCCCGCGAAATTTTTTGATGAGTATACAAAATTTATGGACGAGCGAGTAAAAACATTTCCCAAATCTAAAAAACTTTATGCGGGATTGTACAACTTTGCGCAGCCGCCAGAATCGGCTAAGTCAATTATTGTGTGTATTCAGCGGCTTAATAAGTACAAAGTCCCCAATAGTTTGCGGGGGTTAATAGGGAAGCATTATTTATTTGACGGACGTGTACATTTTTCGGAGGAATACAGGGCGGGGGCGGAGTTTGAAGCATACTTACACACGCTGGGAATGAGCGTAATAAAATACGAGCCGCCAGTAAGATGGGCGGCGGCAAGGGCAGGAATAGGAAAATTTGGGCGTAACAATTTTATTTATTCGCTGGAGCATGGGTCAAATGTGATAGTGCGAACATGGACGGTGGACAAGGTTTTGGAATATGATGAAATACCCGCCGATTTCCACCTACCCGAATGCAGTGATGATTGTCAAAAATGCGTGAAAGCTTGTCCAACAAATGCGTTTACAGACGGGTTTTCTATGGACTATGCGAAATGCATAGCGTATCACACCTTCAACGCGGAGGAATTACCCAGCGAAGAAATTTTGCAACAAATGGGGCAATGCCTATATGGTTGCGACATGTGTCAAGATGTCTGCCCAGCAAACAAAAACAAGTTCACGGAAAACGAACCCTTCCCACTTTTGGAACAATACGAAGCCTACATGCAACCCGAAGCGGTTTTCAACATGACGGAAGAAACTTATAACAAAATTGTAAATCCGCGCTTCTGGTATTGCGGCGAAAACGGTTTGTGGCGGTGGAAATGTTCTGCACTTCGCGCAATGGTGAACTCGAAGAAGCCCGAATATTTTAAGTATATAAAAGACAGCCTAAGTCACGAAGACCCGCGAATACAAACAATCGCACAATGGGGCTGTAGAACTTTAGGACTGTAATGGAGGTTTTGCAAAATGATTGACAATTTCCTTAACTCACAAGAAATGCTGTGGGTTTTGTTGCGTTTTGCCACTAAGCTACTTGGTACATTTATTGGAATAACAATTTTCCGTGCGGTTTGGCGGCGTATTTTTGATACGGCTTCCATTCACCAAAAGTTTATCAAAAATGTGTTTACCGCTTTAATTTGGGTGGCGGGGATTCTTTTCGCGCTTAGTTCGTTTCCAGAGTTTAGCGATTTTGCTACGGCTATTTTTGCTGGCTCGGGAATTGCCGCGCTTATGATTGGTTTTGCCGCACAGGAATCACTTGGTAATGCATTTAACGGGCTGTTCATTTCCATTTTTAAGCCCTTCGAGGTTGGCGACCGTGTGCATCTAGTAAACGCGAATATCACGGGCTTTATCGAGGATATTTCCCTTAGACACACGGTAATTCGCACATTTATGAATAGCCGAATTATCATTCCCAATTCCGTAATAAACAAAGAGTTAATCGAAAATTCCAATTTTTGCAACCCGCAGGCCTCATCATTCATAGATGTAATTATCACCTACGATTCCGATATTACAAAAGCCAGCGAAATTCTAGCCCAAGTAATAGGCGAACACCCAAACTTCGTAGACACCCGCACCCCCGAACAACTCGAAGATGGCGTAAAAAAAGTCCCAGTGTTCGTGCGCGCACTAGGCATTTACGGGATAGAACTAAGGGCAAGCATGTGGACTTCCACAATATCAATAAACTTCGCCGCGTGCAGTGACGTTCGCAGAAGCCTTGTAGAACAATTCGCAGAGGCAGAAATCCGCATTGCGTCTAGTAAGTTTGTTTTTGGTTCGCTTTGAAGCATCATGTACCTGGCGTTGAAAGTTCCCAGCTTATGAATTTTTGGCGTTTTATGTTGCAGGTTAGAGTGCCTTCGTCTTTTGTTACCATTTCGTCGAATAGTTTTTGTGGAACTTCAAAACTTATGTAGTCATTCTTGTCTATCATTAAAAATGTGACTACGTATGTGTATGTTTCTTTGCCGTCTGCTTTTTTTGTGTCCAGACGCATTTTCGCCACCTTGGCTTTTAAGCCAAGGGGCGGGTCTTTTACATCTCTAAACACTGCCCAAGCCTTGCCCGCCAAACCCGCCAGCCCTATGATTAGAAGTGTCGTGCCAAGCATACATATTCCTCCAGTTTAAGCAAGTACTATAGCGATTTCGTTTGAAATTGGGCTTCGTCTGTCGTCAATTCTGCGCAGAAACGTTCGCAGAATTGACTCGTCCTCAGCCCATTTCAAATCGAAACGCCTATATAATAGCGACACCATTGTTAAAACCTATGCGGGGTTGTTTAAATTATGCCATCATGCCGTACACAAATACTGCTACTATTGCTACACACGCTAATACCATCACTACGTTTAACGCGAAATCAAATTTACTGGCTTTTTTCTTCCCAGTACGCCCTGTGCGCGGAACTGAAGGATTGGCAATGTGCCCTGCTTTGGGCATTTGCGATGTGTATACGCCTTGCCCTACCGCCTTTTTTCCTCGTTCTTTGGTTATGTGATTGTAGATAATCTTCTCTGCTTCCGCTACAAAATCCACTGGCATTTTCGTTGCTGGCATGTTTTGATTCACTATAAATATCGCCTGATTGTACCATTTTGTGGAATCTCCTTTTACCAAAATTACACGCTCTGTATGTCCCGTCATGGCTGATGCCTCCCATAATATAGCAATTTGCTTACATGAAAATTTTCGCCACAATATAACGGGCTTATACCAATCCCCAAAAAAGTTTGGTCGTTACTTACCGTCAGAATGGCTTATTTTTACCATGGCTCAGAGCAGTTTTATAAACATAATCAAAAAAATCCTCCCCTCATGGTATAATGTGATACAATGAAGATTGGCAAATTTGATTTAGGGCTATCAACTTCATCATAGCCCAACGAGGTGAATATTTTGGATAGAAATAACGAAAAAGCTACGGGAGCAAATAAAATGATAAGAAAAACCATCGAAGTAATTGGCGCGAACCAAAATAATCTGCAAAATGTTGATGTGGAAATTCCCCGTGATAAACTTACGGTTGTAACGGGGGTGTCTGGGTCGGGTAAATCTTCGCTGGTGTTTGACGTTATTTATGGCGAAGGGCAACGGCGTTTTTTGGAATCAATCTCGAATTTTGCTAAGGGACGCATTAATCAAGTTAAGAAGCCCGATGTTAAGTATGTGCGGGGGCTTTCGCCAGTTGTGTCTATTGAGCAGAAGAAGGGGAATTTCAACCCACGTTCGACGGTGGGAACGGTTACGGATATTCAAGATTATTTACGGCTGTTGTTCGCAACCGTAGGCGTTGGCGAATGCCCAGTTTGTGGACATGCATTAAAGCAGGTCAACGCCTCCCGCATGGCAGAGCATATTTCCTCTTTGCCGAAAGGCACTGTAGTTGAATTACGAGTTCCAACGGAAAAAATCCCTGGTACGGATTTCACCTACCTATTCGATATAATCCGCAAAAAGGGCTACAAGCGATTACTAATAGACGGCGAACCCTTCGACCTATCCGAAAAACGCGAGCTAGACGAAGACACCGATTACGAAATGGAAATCATAATAGAAACGCTAACCATCAAGGCGGGAATGCACGCGCATATTTCCAAAACAATTGAAGCGGCGTTAATCTCTTTGAGTGAATCAATTACCATGCGTGTGGAAATTCTAAGCGCGCCCAGCAAAATCCCCGACAGTTTTTATAAGAAGTACACCTGCCCGACGCATCACTACGCGCTTTGCGATTTACAAGCGTTTCATTTTTCGTTCAACAACGAAAGCAGTGCATGTACTACATGTTTTGGCATAGGAAAATCCCATGTGATAGAGCCAAGATTTTTAATAGACAACCCCGACAAAAGCATAATGGAAGGCTGTTTTCGTCAAAGCGCGTTGCCAAAGAATTTTATACAATCCTATCGCTGGGTGATGATTTACAGCGCGGCAGAGCATTACGGCGTAAACCTAAATATCCCGTACAACAAGATGACCCCCGAAAACCGCGATTTCTTGCTATATGGCACACGCGGCACAAAAATAGACATGATAGAGCCGCCCAACATGAAAAAACGAAACTTCATGGTAGGGCGGCGGCAAGTATGGGGCGGCATAGTTGGTGATGTAAATTGGCAATACAATCACTGGTTGCGCCACAATGAAAGCGGCTGGAATCCTGATTTCATCAAAGATGTAATGGTAGAAACCACCTGCCCAGATTGCGGCGGCGGTCGCTTAAAGCAACAACGCCTAGCGGTAAAAGTGGGCGGCAAGAATATACATGAACTAACATCAATGCAATTCGCAAAGCTAATCGAGTTCCTTACAAGCGTGAAACACACGGGACACAATGCAGAAATAGCCGAAAGCATTTCCCACGAACTAATAAAACGCCTGCAACTTCTAATCGACGTGGGTTTATACTATCTAAACCTAGGCAGACGCAGTGATTCCATATCGGGCGGCGAAATGCAACGCATCAAAATGTCAACTCAAATAAGCAGCGAACTAATGGGAATGCTATACATCATGGACGAACCAAGCATTGGTCTGCACTCGCGTGATTCAGAAAAAGTAATCAACATCATGAAAAAACTTCGCGACATAGGCAACACAGTAATAGTAATCGAACACGACCTAGAAACAATGCGAAACGCCGATTACATTGTAGAAGTAGGGCCAGGGCCAGGAATCCACGGCGGAAACATAATGGCATCGGGAACAATAGCGCAAGTAACAAAAAACAAAAAATCCCTAACAGGCGCGTACCTAACAGGAACAAAAGGCATAGAAATACCAAAACGCCGCCGTCATGCAACAGACAAAATGATTACAATAATGGGCGCACGCGAAAACAATCTAAAAAATGTCACGGTGGACATTCCGCTGGGTGTTTTCCTGTGCATAACGGGGGTAAGTGGTTCGGGTAAATCCACGTTAATCTATGAAACTTTAGCCAAGCAGATAGATATTCTAAAGCGTCAAGCCCGCATAGTCGCAGGCGAACACGATATGTTATTAGGCTACGACGAAATCACCCATGTAATCAACATAGACCAATCCGCAATAGGACGCAACAGCAAATCCAATCCAGCAACCTACGTAGGCATTTTCGACCAAATAAGAAAACTATTCGCCGCAACAGAAGACGCAATTGCCAAGGGTTACGAGGCAATCGACTTCAGCCTAACCCACGCAAACGGCACACGTTGCGAACACTGCACAGGTGACGGCATAATAACCACCAGCCTACAATTTATGGCAGATATAGAAATGACCTGCCCAGTATGTAAAGGCGCGAGATTCTCCGAAGAAGGGCTGGAGGTCAAATGGAATAAAAAAAGCATAGGCGAAATCCTAAACCTAACCGTTGAAGAAGCTCGCGAGTTCTTCAAAGAACATAAATACATCAGCCACAAACTAAGCATAATGGACGACCTAGGTCTGGGCTACATGACACTAGGGCAAAGTTCCACAACCCTATCGGGCGGCGAAGCCCAGCGCGTAAAACTAGCGTGGGAACTAGCCAAAATAAAACGCGGCAGTCACAACTTATACATCTTAGACGAACCAACAACAGGCCTACACATAGCCGACATAGAAAAACTGCTGGTAAGCATAAACAAGCTGGTAGACTCTGGTCACACCGTTCTAGTAATCGAACACAACCTAGACGTAATAAAATCTGCCGACTACATTATAGACCTAGGCCCCGACGGTGGCGACAACGGCGGCGAAATAGTAGCCCACGGCACTCCAGAAGAAGTAGCAAAATGCCAAAACTCCCACACAGGAAGATTCCTAGCACTTATCCCCTTATAGCAAACGCGGTTTCGAGGTGCGTTTGCTATATTGGGTGATTTTTGAATCCCAATCGTGCAAGAGCATTACGTATAAAATAATTATGGCGTGTCACCACTATCTTTTTCTGCGTTCGCTGATTTTATCGTCTTCGTTTATATCGCCTATTAAAAGTGGCGATTCGGGGTTGTTGATGTTTCCATCAATTGCGCTGCTGTTGTAATTAGCGTAGCAGTATCGGCAATTTGTGCGACAGGTGTTGTATGCGCCTATGTCTGCGGCGGTTATGCAGCCGCATTCTTGCCGCTGGTTTTTGTCTTTGTTGGTGGGCATTTGCTGGTTTAGTAATTTTGATAGAAGCCTGTCGTCTATGCATCTTGCGCGGGTTATTCCTAGGGGTTGCAAATCCATTTCCTCCGCGCAGGCGGAGATTTCTAATTTGTTTTCATGCGCGATTTTTGCAAGTTGCGCGCTTAGTTTAAGTTTGTTTTCTTGCGGAAAATCTTGTAGTGCAAGGGTTTTTATGTTGCTTTTTACGCCGCGATAATTTGCATCTATGAAGCTTATTGTTACCTTTTTGGTGTGGTTGCGTAGTTCTTCCGCTATTTTTCCGAACGCGTGAATGTGATACTCTTGCGAATATTTTTCATTCAACAAAATGGGGTCGTATCGCCATAATACCCTCTCTGGGCCGATTTCCTCTGCAAGCCGCTTAAATGTTTGCAATACTTGGGGCTTTTGCGGAAGATTTGGTTCAATATCCCTGCCATAAGGCGTAAGCGTAAATTGAAAGTAATACATATACTGCGATAATTCCCCTAACCGCTCTATAAGTGGCTGGGGGTTTTTCGTCCAAAAAACAATCGCGTCAATCTCTTCCGCCGAAAGCGTAATTCGACTAACCTGCCGAAAATTCATAGGGTTGCGCACTAAAACATAACCCGCCTTTATTCGATTGCAAAACCAATCGGCGTAATACGCGGGAATATCGGTTCTTCTGCTCGCGCTTATAATCATTTTATCACCTGTGATGTATTATACCAGAATTTCACGTTTGTAGTGGTTATCTAAGTGCGTGCGGCGCGATATTAATTTACTGCATTTCGATAAATCGTTATTGACATTTACATTGAAGGTATTTATACTATAAGGCAAAGTTCTGCGAAATTGACAATAGTGTTTTGTCAAGGTACAATTCTATGGAAAGGGGCGGATATTCTTGCGAGCAGTGTACTTATGTGGGGATTTTACGAAAATTACGAAAATTTGTAAAAAATTTTAACGGGGCAACTACTCGCGCTGTGTTTTTTGCTTGTAAAAAATGGGAATATTTAAAAGAGTGTAATATATATTCGCGATGAATAGTGTAATATGTATGCGCAAACTAAGGAACTGTCAAGAAATAACTTGCCAGTTCCTAACAAAAAGAAGGGGAGTTATTTTTATGAAGAAGAAGTTATCAATTCGAGTGTTGTGTTTGGTAGTGGCAGGCCTGATGTTGTCTGGAGCGTTGATGGTATCGGCGGTTAATGGTTCGCCGTATGAGGTGTTAAAGAACGCGGGATTTAACGCATTGTTTTATGACAACTTTACCCTAGACGGGGAATTTATAATGCGTGTGAATGGTGAAGTCGTAGAGCATGAAATCATTCATGAAAGCCACGGCGACAGCAGTCACTTCGCCATATCACCTACTGGGAACACCATAAGATTTTCAAACGATACATTTAATGTTCGCAGAGATGTTAGAACTACCTCCAGCGGGTACAACATGTATTGGTTACACATGAATACAAGAGGCTTCCAGCGTGACACATGGAGCGGAATGGACGCAGACTTACACAACTCCAATTACATGCGCCTAATGGAACTTGGAATGGACATGGTAATTGGCGATTTACGGCATCACATGAGCATGAGTACACAAAGCGACGGCACACGCCGCATAACTGGCGCAATTTCTGGGAATCAACTGCCCGAAATAATACAGCTATTGACTGACATAGCAATAGAAGAAGAATACGGACGTAGCGCACATCGTTTCCCATGGCAAAACATGAGTGCGTCTGATGTGGCTGACCTTCCAAACAGCGCGGTGCTTGATATTCCAATGCGCAGTTTAGTAATAAACCGATTAGAAGGAACGGCGCATGTAGATTCGTCCAACAATCTAACGTATTTAAGCGGTCGCGCTACCGTGACCATTGAGGATATGTTTGGTAGGTTCCACAATGTTGAATTTGAAATGAGTTTGCAATTTACAGACATCGGCACAAGTAATCCGCAAAGCCCAATCGCTGGGCTAGAGGAAATATTCACTCCAGCGTTTGTAGCTGAAATGTTTCCTAATCTTGCACGCGGTTCTTCGTTGATTTTTGTGACGGACGAAAATGGTAATGTTAATATGGAAAGCATTCGCCCAAGTCGCTATTCAAGCGAACTACGGAGATGGTAGACGGAAAAAAACGGAAACTATCCGTTCGTGTATTATGCCTTGCAATCGCTGGAATGCTCTTGTTTGGGGCGTTGGCGGTGTCGGCGGTGAATGGCTCGCCATATGAGGCTTTTAAAAACGTGGTGTTTGACGCTATGTTTTACGATAACTTCACCCTAGACAGCGAGTTCATTCTGCGCTTTGATGGCGAAGTTGTCGCGCATGGTTTGCGGCATGAAAGTGTTGGCAATAACCGTAGTTTATTTGTGGATTCGCCTAATAGAATGTCTGTGGCGTACACGCATAGGCATGACAGAATACTGTCGTTTCGCACAAGCGAAGTGTCTTTGATGACATGTGTGCCTAGTCCTTGCGGGCGTGCGGTGTATCGTTTAAGTGTAAGCCCATATAGTCAGCATTGGGTTGTTACGGCTGGGCGGGCTTTTATTCCGCACACGCTTAATTTGGGCGGCGATAGATATTCTGCCGAAACGCGAATTAAGGAACTCGCGTTAGACCTTCTTGTTAGCGATTTGCGAAACAACGTAAACATGACCACGCAAAGCGACGGCACACGAAAATTCTATGCAGCAATCACGGGGAATCAACTACCCGAAATTGGGCGTGTTCTTGTGGATATGAGAGTTGAAGCAGATTACGCAAGGGCAAGTAATTTCGTGTTGCAGGATTACCATATTCCCGTGGATATTCCGATACGCAGTTTGGAAATAACCCGCCTGTATACAGAGGCTATTGTGGATTCTACAGGAAATCTCACATATATTCGTATGGGCATGAATGCTGATGTTGTTAATATGTTTGGCAGTAGCCACGAAATTAATGTAGAGCAAATTTTCCATTTTACAGAACTTGGCACAAGTAATCCACAAAACCCAATCCCCAACTTACTGGAAACTTTTACGCCAGATTTTTTGGACAGTAATTTTGGCATAAGGTATAGCACAATCCAGTTTATGTTGGACGACTACGGCAATATTGACATGGATAGCATTGGATTTTTTGGACATCGAAGCATACTAGCAGTAGTTTGCGGGATGCATCTTGAATCATAGGAGGGTGTAAATGAAAAAGAAGTTATCACTACGAGTGATTTGCCTTGTAGTAGCAGGAATGATGCTGTCGGGCGTGCTGATGGTATCGGCAATAAATGGTTCACCGTATGAAGTTTTGAAAAACGCGTTGTTTGACGCATTTTTCTACGAGAATCTTACAACTGACTCAACGATTACTGTGCGTGTAAACGGCGAAATACATCACTACCAGCGGCAACATTTCAGCACCAGTGATACAACTATCTTGTCTATCTTTGAAAATCATGACGGGCGAAGCCACATGATGTTTTCTACGGAAGAACTGCGTATGCATAGTAACACTCGTTATACTGGCGACCCACAAAGATTTCAAATTTATAAGCATACGCGAAATGAGTTTAACCCAACCACAATGGGGAATAACAGGAATGTTATACCAGAGCGTGATTCTCACCAAATGCGATTGATTGAATTGGGGCTGGACATGGTGGTTGGCGATTTACGACACCACATGAGCATGACAACCCAAAGCGACGGAACGCGTCGCGTAAGCGGAGCAATAACAGGGAATCAACTACCCGAAATGGCGCAATTGCTAATAGACATAATGGTAGAGCAAGACGCGGCACGCGCAGAATGGTTCGTATTACGCGAGGGTCAAACGACAGTTCATGTACCAATGCAGAGTGTGACAATCAACCGCATCTATGGCTATGCGGATATAAATGCCGCTGGTTATTTAATATACTTGCGCGTTGGGGCAAATGCCGCCGTAACAAATATTTTTGGCGAAACAAATATCTTTGATGTAGAAATTGTTACGCATCTTTCCGAAATAGGTACAAGTGCGCCGCAAAGTCCAATTCCTAATCTGGAGGAAGTTTTTAGATTGGATAGCGCGTCATACGCGACATTCACGCTAGACGACTATGGCAATGTTGACATGGATAGCATTGTAATGCATTCATTTTTTGGAAGACCTTAATTAAACTAACCGAGGAGGGCAAAAATGAAAAAGAAGTTATCAATACGGGTAATATGCCTCGTAGTTGCAGGAATGATGCTGTCGGGCGTGTTGATGGTATCGGCAATAAATGGTTCACCTTATGAGGTTTTAAAAAGCGCGGTATTTGACGCGTTGTTCTACGATGATTTCACCATAAACGGCGAAGGTATTATACGTATCGACGGCGAAGTTATGGAACAAGCAACAATCCATGAAAGCGTTAATAGCAACGCTAGGTTTTATCAGCAATATATATATGAAGTAGACGCAACAGGTATAGCAAGCACATTCATGAACATGAACTATGAAACACATGGGTTAAGAGTACGCACCAGTCGTAATCACGAAACAACAGACATCACCGACGGGCGAATTGTGTATCGCGCCGAGACGTATGGGCCCAATAATTTCTTCCTCCAGCCTACGTTAGCATCAGCTACAACTATGGGATTTAGCGAGTTGGAGAATATTCAACGGGATTCTAACGCCATGCGTCTGTTTGAACTTGGAATTGACATGTTGGTAGGCGATATGCGTAATCACTTGAGTATGACCTCGCAAAGCGACGGCACACAGCGCATAAGTGGCACGATTGCTGGGCATCAGATTCCAGAGCTTCTACGGTTATTGATTGATATACAGATTGAGAGCAACTATACAGGTTGGGGAAGAACTTTTGTGGTGCAGGAGCATCATACGGTTTTGGATATTCCCCTTCGTAGCATGGATATTAACCGCGTTTCCATTGAAGCGGTTGTGGATTCTGCGGGAAATCTCACTTACTTTTGGTTTAGGTTTGAAGCCGATATTGTGAACATGTTGGGACATACTCACGCAGTTGATTTGGAAATGGGCATCTATATTTCGGAGGTTGGCACAAGTAATCCGCAAAGCCCTATCCCCAACTTGACGGACGTTTTCATGCGAGATTTTATGTATGAAAACTTTGGACGCAGAAATATGTCAGTATTCTTCTCGCTTGACGAAAACGGCTATATTGACGTGGATAGCATTCGCGACACAAGGGCTGGACGGTGATTTTGCATGGTGCTTGAACTTAAAAACGTGACAAAACTATATAAGAACGGACGTGGGGCGGAAGATATTTCTTTCGCCCTTGCGTCGGGCGAGGTACTGGGGCTGTTAGGGCCAAACGGCTCTGGCAAGACCACAACAATGAAGGCAATAGCAGGGCTAATAGGCATAACCAGCGGAAGCATACATGTATGCGGCATAGACGCAGTAGACCAACACGAAAAAGCAATGGGGCATGTAGGTTGCCTAATAGAATCCCCCGCGCTATACGCACACACAACAGTGTTAAAAAATCTACAAATGGCGGCGAGATTCTACGACGAAGTAGATGAATCCCGAGTAGATGAAGTCCTTCGCATGGTAGAAATGGACAAGTACAAGAACGATAAAATAGGCGTGCTAAGCCTAGGAATGCGCCAGCGTGTAGGGCTTGCGGGTGCGTTGCTATCGAAACCAAGTCTGCTAATCCTAGACGAACCATCAAATGGGCTGGATATTGAGGGCATGGTGTATGTACGCGATACCGTTCGCCAAGCCGCCGAAAGTGGCGCGGCAGTGTTAATTTCCTCGCATCTGGCGAATGAAATTCAGCAAGTGGCAACAAAGGCGGCAGTTATGCACGGTGGGCGGCTTCTGGGTCTTCTAAGCATGAACGAAATTTTAGAGCAACACGGTAGCTTGGAAGACTATTTTCTATTCAAAGTAAACGAGCAAAGACAGAGGGCAGGTGAATCCGCATGACGGCATTAAAAGCAGCGTATCACAACGAGACAGACAAATTACTTTTGCGAAAAAAGTACATAGTCTTTCTAATTATCGGGGCTATTATTTGTGTTTTGTTTGTGAGTGCAGGGGCAGTGGCTTCGGGGCTTTTGGGGCATTTAAGCGGATTCGCGTTTAACATAACACCTTCGCCAATAGGTGTTTTGCCGCTTTTTTCGCAGGTGATTATCCCGTTGCTGGTATTCATGGGCGCGGCAGATTTAATTACAGCAGAATCTTCCGATAGCACAATGAAAGCAATGATTTGCCGTCCAGTAGAACGCTGGAAACTTTACACCGCAAAACTGCTTGCAATTGTTTCCTATGCCGCAGTTTATCTGGGATGCATTTTTGTACTAAGCACATTAGTTAATTTAGCAACAGGTAGCGGCATCGGATTTAGTGGAATTTTTAACGCGCTAGTTGCTTATGTAATTACGCTTTTTCCGCTGGCGGTACTGGCGACCTTCGCCGCATTGGTCGCGCTTTTTGGCAAAAGCAGCACTTTGACTATGCTTCTGCTAATCGTAATCTACGCCACGCTTAATGTTTTGCCGTTTCTATTCCCGTCCCTATTCGATATGCTGTTTACGTCGTACTTGGGCTGGTATCGTCTTTGGATTGGTGTACTTCCCAATGCTTCGCGAATCCTTCACATGCTCGCAATCGTTGGCGGATATGGTATTGTATTTTTCACAGCAGGAAGTTTAATCTTCGACCGTAAAGAATACTAGAGCGTATTGCCACTTTTTTATTCTGCTTACGGCTTCGAGACGTATGTGTTAGCAACCAATGCAGGTTGACGGCGAAATGCGGCTGTGCCGCTGCCACCTATTCTCATTAAGCGATTTTACACGCTTAAATATGAGAAAGGTGGTATTTTTTTTAACATTTGATACTTTTTCCGCTTAAACAGTGACATATCAGCCTCACGAAAATAGTGCAAATTTGCAGGATTGTTGCGGGGCTGATATGTCACTGTTTTATAGGAAAAAGTATGATATAATTATTAATGTTACGATGATAAAATTTCAAAAGGGGTGTCGCTTATGGGTATGACTATGACCCAAAAGATTCTTGCCGCACATGCGGGCTTGCCTAGTGTTACGGCGGGGCAATTGATTGAAGCCAAACTTGATTTGGTGCTTGGAAATGATGTTACAACACCTGTTGCAATCAAGGAGTTTGAGAAAATTGGGGTTGATAAAGTTTTCGATAAGTCGAAGATTGCTATTGTTCCCGACCACTTTACGCCTAACAAGGATATTCTTTCGGCGGAGCATTGCAAGCAGGTTCGTGAGTTCGCGCTGAAATACGAAGTTGAAAATTACTTTGAAGTAGGCGAAATGGGAATCGAGCATTGTTTGATTCCCGAAAAAGGTTTGGCTGTGGCTGGTGATGCTATTATCGGCGCGGATAGCCATACTTGCACTTATGGCGCGCTTGGTGCGTTTTCCACGGGTGTTGGTAGCACCGATATGGCCTGCGCTATGGCTATTGGTGGGACTTGGTTTAAAGTTCCGCCTGCGCTCAAGTTTGAGTTGGTTGGCAAGCCTGCAAAATGGGTTTCGGGCAAGGATATTATTTTGCATATCATTGGTATGATAGGCGTGGACGGCGCGCTTTATAAGTCTATGGAGTATTCGGGTGATGGCTTGCAGTATCTTTCCATGGACGACCGTTTTTCCATTGCGAATATGGCTATCGAAGCTGGCGCGAAAAACGGGATTTTCCCAGTAGACGAAAAAACCCGCGAATATATTGCCGCTCACGCATCAAGACAGGGCGTGGAATACACAGCAGACGCAGACGCAGAATACGAAGCGGTATACACAATCGACCTTGCTACTCTTCGTCCAACGGTAGCTTTCCCGCATTTGCCAGAAAACACAAAAACCATTGACGACCCAGAAGTGGGCAAAGTAAAACTTGACCAAGTTGTAATAGGAAGTTGCACAAACGGACGTATGGAAGATATGCGAATTGCCGCGTCAATTCTGCGTGGGCGCAGGGTTGCGAAAAATTTACGTGTGCTTATTTTCCCAGGCACACAGAATATTTCCCTTCAAATGATTGAAGAAGGGCTTATGCAAGATTTCATAAAAGCTGGGGCGGTTGTTAGTCCTGCTACATGCGGGCCTTGTCTTGGCGGGCATATGGGAATTTTGGCTAAGGGCGAACGCGCTCTTGCTACCACCAATCGAAACTTCGTAGGGCGTATGGGGCATCCCGAATCCGAAGTTTACCTGTCTAGTCCAGCGGTTGCGGCGGCTTCGGCACTCACAGGCTACATCACAGACCCCGATAAAATTTAGGAGTGTTTTAATTGACCATCTTACAATGTGAACGATGCGGCGCAAATCTTGAAGTTACTCACGGTTCTAATATTGCTACTTGTGTATATTGCGGGGCTTCAAAAAAATTGCATCAAGAAGTGAATTTGTCCTTGGGCGCGAAGGATATGCCAAATGATATAGTTTTTGCTCGTTGGCCGCATGATGGATATTACTACCCCGCCAACATTGGCGAAATTCATGAACATCATGTGCAAGCATTATTTTTGGACGGCGAGACTGACGTAGTGAAAAAAGAGCATGTTGTGACATTACAAGAAGCGTTTGACACCTTCGCATTTGAGGGAAACTGGCATCTAAGAGGCGGCTTTTTCAAGGGTAAGTTATCAAGCCAACAGCCCTTAATAATGAATTACGACGACGGCGATGTTGAAAAATTAGGAATGAATCAACTTCGCGGCGCAAGACCTGGGGAAAAAGCCCAGTGGATACCCGCGAAAAGTGGTTGCTTTAGTGTTATTACGGTTCTGGCTATCGCGACTATTATTCTAATCATGGCGGCGGCATAGCCGCATTTCGCCGACGACCTGCATTGGCTGCTAACACATACGTCTCGAAGCCATAAGCAGTTTCCTAGGTAATAAAAAAGTATAACTTTAGGAGGATTTTGATGAAAGCTAAAGGTTCTGTTTTTAAATATGGCGACAATGTGGACACAGATGTTATTATCCCAGCGCGGTATCTTAACGATTCAAACCCCGCAAGTCTCGCGTCCCACTGCATGGAAGACATTGACGCAACCTTCCCACAACGCGTAAAGCAAGGGGACATCATGGTTGCCAACAAAAATTTCGGTTGCGGTTCGTCTCGTGAACATGCGCCAATTGCAATCAAAGCATCTGGGATTTCCTGCGTAATTGCCGAAACTTTCGCACGTATTTTCTATCGCAATGCAATCAACATTGGGCTTCCCATACTGGAATGCCCGCAAGCCGCAAAGGCAATAAACGCAGGCGACCAAGTAGAAATCGACTTCACATCAGGCACAATAACCAACCTAAGCACAAACGAGACATACAAAGCCGAACCATTCCCAGAGTTCATGCAAGAAATAATGTCAGCGGGCGGTTTGGTTGAACGAACTAAGAAGAAGTTAAGCGCGTAGAGGCAAAAGGAATGGGGTGATGATGGATAATTGCAAGATAACGCTAATAGCAGTAATATTTGGGGTGACTTGCTTTCTTTTTGTCTCTTGTGGGCATACTGAAAATGGTTTGTATGAGGATATGCCAGAACGCGAAAATAGAGTGTTCGCAATTTCGCTAGAAAATATGAACCCTATTTTGACCCAACGGCAAATTGACCAATCTTATTGGAATCGAACATCCCTTAATGACGAACAGCTTAACTCACTTGAGGGGGCATACCTAAGCAATGTGAATTTATCACAAAGCAATCTTCTTTCGCTACAGATTGACAATGCTACACGCAGTACACTGTATCGCCCATTCTTTTTGCGACCGCCTAATGTGATTTTAGAGAAAAGCATTGGGGATAACTGGTATGAAGTTCCATATTTTTGGGTTGCCCCCGCTTCAAGACGACCGCAATCTATTGCAACGCTTCCGATTGGCGCGGGTGAATCTACGGCATTTCTGCCAGTAGACTTGAATTATTGGCGGCCAATAGCTGGTTTGTATCGAATACTTGTTAAAGTTTCGCTTTATTCAGATTTCAGTTGTCAGTATCTTCTAAGTGAAAATTTTGAAATAACAAATCAGAGTTCTAGCTTTGCAGAAGAAAACTTTCTGGCATTTGTAGATTATGATTACGCAGAAGATATTTTGCGGGGCGTTGTTACAAACCAATCCGAAACTATTATTTCTCTTGGCTGGTTGCAAAGGCTGGAGAAATACATAGACGGATATTGGTATGAGATACCAGTCAATAGCATAGCCCCAAGTGGAGGACAATGGCAAGGCGGATTGTTTGCCGATAGTGTTACCGATACGGTAAAACTCTACTATGGGCAAGAGGTTGAGATTAGCGTTAGGTTGCGGTATTGGCATCCATTATCAGTCGGAATGTATCGGCTGGTGATGATTTTGTTCATTGAGGATAGTTCATCATCAAGAGATGAGAGCGAAATTTTTCCTATAAGTGCAATGTTCAAAATTGTTGGATAGTATCGAACAGATGATAGCAGATTTAAAAAGCGAGTTGAAAAAACCATAAGGAGTTTTGACATGGCAAATTATAAAATAGCAACAATTTCGGGTGATGGTATTGGGCCTGAAATTGTTGTAGAAACTGTGAAAGTTCTGGAGAAAATTGGAGAGCTTTTTGGGCATACGTTTGAGTTTACGGAAGTCTTAGCGGGTGGCATTGCTATTGATGAAACGGGAGTTCCGTTGCCTGATGAAACTGTAGCGGTTTGCAAAAAGAGTGATGCGGTTCTTTTAGGGGCTGTTGGTGGGTGGAAATGGGATGTTCTGCCTGGAAACATGCGTCCAGAACGTGCGTTGTTGGGGCTTCGTAGTGCGTTGGGGCTTTATGCTAATTTGCGCCCTGCGGTTCTGCATGATGCTTTGAAGGACGCTTGCCCGCTTCGTGCCGATATTGCGGCTGGTGGTATTGATATTATGATTGTTCGGGAGCTTACGGGCGGTATGTATTTTGGCGACCGTGGGCGTAAGGAAACAGAATTGGGACTTGCCGCTTGGGACACGGAAATGTATGCAACAGAAGAGGTTAGGCGCATTGCAATTTCCGCGTTTGAGATGGCGCGTAAGCGTAAGAAAAAGCTAACCAATGTTGATAAGGCTAATGTTTTGGAATCTTCGCGGCTTTGGCGCGAGGTGATTTTGGAGGTTGCAAAAGATTACCCTGACGTCGCGCTAGACCATCTTTACATTGATAATGCGGCTATGCAGATTATTCGCGACCCTAGTTCTTATGATGTTATGGTGACTACAAATATGTTTGGGGATATTCTTTCGGACGAAGCAAGCCAGATTACTGGTTCGATTGGAATGTTGCCTTCTGCCAGTTTGAACAAGGACGGCTTTGGTATGTATGAGCCTATTCACGGTTCTGCGCCCGATATTGCGGGGCAAGACAAGGCAAACCCAATTGCTACAATTTTGTCTGCCGCTATGATGTTGCAGTATACCTTTAACCTAGATGCAGAAGCTAAAGCAATTGAAAACGCAGTCGCGAAAGTGCTGGAAAGTGGCGTTCGTACAGGCGATATTATGTCTGACGGAATGCGTCTTGTTGGCACAAAGGAAATGGGACGATTAATTTTAGAAGCTGTTAAAGCATGACGGAGTTATTATCACCCGCAGGAGATATGGATAGCGCGAAAGCCGCAATAAACGCAGGGGCAGACGCTATTTATTTGGGTGGAAAAAGCTATAGTGCGCGTGGTTTTGCAAAAAATTTTACGGAAGAAGAAATCGAAAATTTAACGGATTACGCTGCGTTACGAGGCGTGAAAATATATGTCACGCTAAACACTTTGTATAGCAACGAGGAATTGCCGCAGGTGCTTTCATTCGCAAGAGAGGTTTACAGAATGGGAGTATCTGCGTTTATTCTGCAAGACATTGGGCTTGCGGAGTTGATTAAAAATAATCTTCCCGATATTAGATTACATGCTAGTACTCAAATGACGGTTCATAGCGCGGAGGGCGTTGGCTTTATGGCTAAGGCTGGGTTCTCTAGGGTTGTGTTAAGTCGCGAACTTTCGTTGGCGGAAATTTCGCAGATTACGCAGGCGCACAAAGATGTTGAAACGGAAGTGTTTGTACACGGCGCGCTTTGTGTATCGTATTCTGGGCAGTGTCTTTTGTCGGGAATGGTTGGCGGTCGAAGTGGTAATCGTGGGAAGTGCGCACAGCCTTGCCGATTGGTTTACGATTTCTTGGAAGACGGCGAAGTTATCAAAAGCGGGCATCTACTAAGCACAAAAGACATGATGACTTTGGATATGCTTGACGAAATAACAAAAACAGGTGTAACCGCATTAAAAATAGAAGGCCGCATGAAAAGCCCCGAGTACGTGCATGTAGTAACCAAGGCATACCGCGACCAGCTAGACCACGCAAAAATAGACAAGCGTGTTATTAATGATGTTACGCAGGTTTTTAATCGTGGCGGAAGTTTTTCTACGGGTTATTTTAAAACGTATGGCGGCGCGACCATGATGAGTACCGAAACTCCCAAAAGCACGGGGGTATTTTGTGGTACAGTTACAAAATACAAAAAGGGAAAATGTTCAATAAGATTCGCGAAGGAAATGTTAGCAGGTGATGGCATAGAAATATGGACAAACAAAGGCGCGAATGTTGGCACGGGCATTTCCAAGTTGATGAAGCCAAATGATACAGCCGTAATTTCAATAGAAGGCAATATCGAAGTAGGCAACGACGTTTACAAGTCCTACGACAAAAGGCTAATCGACGAAACAAAAAAAGCCCTCTCCGCCGACACACCAAAGACTTCAATTATCGGAAGCGTAGAGGCAAAACTAGGCAAGCCCGTAAAGTTAGCGGCAGCGGCACAGCCGCTTTTCGCCGAGGACATGCATTCTAAGCTACATGCGCGTCTCGAAGCCAGTAAGATAATTGTGGAAGCGTGTAGCCAGAGCGTAGTGGAAGAAGCAAAAAACGCTCCGCTTGGCAAAGATGAATTAATCGCGCAATTGTCAAAGATGGGCAACTCGCCCTTCGCGATTACGTTTGAAAACGTGAATGTGGATGAGAATATTTTCGTAAGCAAGCTTGCGTTGAATGAAGTTCGGCGGGACGTTGTTAAAAGCTTGGAAGAAATGATTCTCACGTCAAAAACACGACTTGCGCCAGAAGACTTGATAATTCCCAAGCAGTCTATCGCGTCTGCACAAGCGCAAAAGCTTACTGTGCAAATTATGGACATACGCCATTTAAACGCGGTTCTTGAGCATGATATATCTCGCGTGTATGTAGATATGAAACAAGTCACTACAGAAATCCTAGACAAGCTACCAGAATCTCGTGCAGAGATTTTTTTAGCAATGCCGTCAGTTAGCCGCAATGCTGATGAAGAAGCCCTCAAAACCCGCGTGCGGGAACTGGAAGACGCAAATTTTGATGGGTATTTAGTGGCGACTTATGGGCAGTTGAACATTTTACGGGATTTTCTCAAAACGAAAAAGAAAATTATGCTGGACTATAATTTTAATGTTTTCAACAATTCTTCGGCTAGGGCATTTGGTGATGCTGGGGTTACGCTTTCGCAAGAACTTACCGCGAAGCAATTAAAGCGTATGCCTTCGGAAAATTGCGAAATTATTGTGTATGGACGGCAAATTTTGATGTCTACGCATAATTGTCCTGTGGGTTTGTATGGCGCGGATAAGAACGGCAAGTTTTGCAGTGAAAGATTTTCGCGAGCAGATTACGTTTTGCTGGATAGAAAAGATATTAAATTCCCAGTAATCACAGATTGCGAAAACTGCATAACACATATTCTAAACAGCAAAACCCTAGACACTGCCGCTCGTTTCAAAGAAATAAAAGACACAGGTATAGAATACCTGCGCCTTTTGTTTACAGATGAAACCGACGAAGCCATTACGGACACAATACTACGATACCAGAAGCATTTACACGGCTCGGCGGAAAATTACAAGGGTGAAAACAAGAATTACACCTTTGGGCATTTCTTTAGGGGAGTGGAGTAATTCTCACACCGTCAATGATTACGGCTGTTACAGCATCTACGTCAATGGGGGCGCGCTCGGCGAAGAAGGTGAACTCGAATGAATCGTAACCCAATCCCCCTGAACGTCCTCTAAATCTTAGGTTGCGGCGGCGGTTTTCTAATTCAATTTCTACGGTGGGACGGTCAACGTATGGTAAGAAATTATATCCGTGTCCCGCAAATCTAAGCCCTAGTGGGGTTAGGGACATGTAATCAATATAAAAATCTCCTACCTGCAAATCTGTCCATGTTAGTACAGTGTGCATGTCTTCGCCTAGGTTAAGCGATATTCGCCATTCGCCGCGTATATGATGCATCATTTGCCCTGCTTGTGGTGTTGGTTCTGCGGTTTGGATTTCCTCTGTTATAGTTGCTGTTGGCTGATGAGGACGAGATACGTCAAGCCCGAATCCTGTGTACAAAACCGACGTTGCCCCTATTTCCAAAACTTCGGCGCGGGGAATGCCCAGTTCTCCTGTGATTAGCTTTTCAAAGTATATGCGATTTTCATTGCTATCGAAGTGCAACCTGCGGGTGCTTCCTGCTCCGCCTACTGGGTTGCCATCTGTAAATACTTCAAAGTCTGGCCATGTGTCACGGTTTAGGCGGTTTTCGCCTGTCATATCCTGCATGGTCATGTACATAAGAATGAAACTGCCTATTTGCTGTGCGCCGATTACCTCAAAGCGAATGCCTTGGTCTTCTGCGTATACGGCTTCTAATGGCTGAACTGCCAAGTCGCCAAACGCTGGGTTGAATCGCGATAGAAATTGCTCTAGCCCACCGCCTGCGGCGTATGCTGTTGCCGATATTGCCACAAACACCAAAAGTGCCGCCGCCGCCATTGCAAATCTGCGATATGGTTTTTTTTGTTTTTTATCCATGTTGTTCATGCTGAATCGCTCCTTAAATCCTTGGGTGTCTACTTCTATTTCGGTGAGCGTATCGTGAATACGCTGTTCTAGTTTGTCAAAAGAGTCGAAAGAGTCGAAAGAGTCAAAATTGTTCACGTTCTGCTCCCTTCTGTTTTTGCGAATTGTTCGCGATTGTCGGAATTTTCAAAATAGTCCGACAGCTTCTTTTTTGCTCGCTCGTATCGCTTGCGTAAGGCCGCGGCTGATGTTCCCATTTGTAGGGATAATTCGTCGTAGTTGTAGCCCTCTACGATTCGCGAGTAAATTAAGGCTCTGTCGTGGGGTTTTAGCAAACTTAGCGCGTAATGCATTTCTTCGCTCAAACCCGTTCGTGCAGAACTCGCAACTGTGTTTTCGGGAATATCCCCGAAAAATAAGAATTTCCGCCGATTAAGCTTGTTTATGCTTTTGTTGTATGTGACCTTGTACAGCCATGCAGAGATGTTGTCTGTTGTTTCCGCGCTTTTTTGGTGCGCGGCCATAAACACATCTTGCACCACGTCTTCCGCGTCTTGGTGATTGTACAATATTGATGTTGCGTACCGCAGAAGTTTTTCGCTGTATTGGTCTATTAGACTTTCCAGTTCGTGCCGCACTAAATTCTCACCCCGTTTTGTTTTGTTTCAAACGTTTGAACACCTGTATAACAATCCAGCGATTTAATTTGTGACATTTTCTTGCCCTATGGGTGTAGATTGGTTACAATAGGTAAAGTATGTAAGATAAAGCGATTTCATTTGAAATTGGGCTTAGGAGGCGTAACAAATGAGTTTAACTAAATCATCAAGAATAAAATTGGACTTGCCAAACTACACAATAGGTGAAGAACGATTTAATATGATAACGCATATCGTTGGCGGAGGGCTTGGATTAGTCGCGTTGTTGTTTTGCGTAATCATTGCGGCGTATCATCATAATGTGATGGGAATTGTTAGCGGCATGATTTACGGCTTTACTGTGATTTTGCTGTTCACAACGTCCAGTATTTATCACGGGCTTGGAATTGGTATGCCCAAGAAAATTTTCCGCATACTAGACCATTGTACCATTTATCTGCTGATTGCGGGGACTTATACGCCGATTTTGCTATCAGAATTTCGTAGGATTCACACCGTTGACGCTTGGATTATGTTTGGAATCCTTTGGGGGCTTGCCATCATTGGCATAACCCTAACCGCCATTGACCGAAAAAAGTTTAGGTACTTTTCCCTAATATGTTACCTTGGCATGGGTTGGATTGCTATTTTCCGCATTCAGCAACTTGTGTATGTATACACCGCTCCATTTTTTATACTGATTCTGATTGGCGGTGTGCTTTATACCGTTGGCGTAATTTTCTACGCCGTTGGTAAGAAAAAGAAATATATGCACTCGGTTTTTCATCTGTTTGTTAATGCCGCTTCTATTTTGCATTCTGTGGCTATTGCTACTTTTGTTATGCCGCTTGTGCCGTTGTATTAGATAAACATTTCTGCAACTTCATTCAAATCCGTGCATAGGGCGAACGCCTTTGCGCGGATTTCTTCATTTAAGGGGGCTATGTCGGGGATTAAGATTAATCGGATTCCTGCGGCTGTCGCGCCTAATGCTCCCGCTTCGGTGTCTTCTAGTATTACGCAGTCTTCTGGGGCTGTGTTGCAGCTTTCTGCCGCTTTTAGAAATATGTCGGGGGCTGGTTTGCCATTTTTTACTTCGTCACCGCCGATAATTACTTCAAAACGATGCGCTATGTTCACGCTTTCCAGCTTTCGCATAGCCGATTCCTTTGCTGTTGATGTGGCTACGCATTTTTTTATGCCCAGCGATTCCAACTTGTCCAACATGGGGTATAGTCCTGCTTTGGTGGGTATTCCGTTTTTTTCATAAAATGCTCGCGTGTAGACTTTGTGCAGTCGCAGGGCTTTTTCAATGTCAAATCCTTCGCCGTATTGCTCGCGCAGAATCCGCTTACACCATACGATACTTTTTCCCATTAGCGACTCGCCTACTTCTTGCGTGATTTCATAGCCCATTTCCTTTCCTGCGCGAATCATTGCCGCTAGGGAAGTTGGTTCTGTGTCCAACATGGTTCCGTCCATGTCGAAGATTACTAGCTTGGGTAGTTTGAAATTTATCATTTTTGTGCCTCCTTATGTATTTGATTTTCATTATAATCTATTTTTTAACGATAGCGCAACTTTGCAAAAAAAACTCTTGCATATGACGTAACGTAATACGTTATATTACAATCATCAAGAAAAAGTTAGGGGTCGCGAGATGGAAAAATATATGTCTGTTGGTGAGTTGGCGCGTGAAGCGGGCGTTTCTGTACGTACTGTGCAGTTTTATGATAAATCAGGGTTGCTTAAACCTGCGTCGCATAGCGAGGGCGGTAATCGGCTTTATACTAGCAAGGAACTGGTTATTTTGCATCAGATTAAAGGCTTGAAAGAGTTGGGGTTATCCTTGACTGAAATCAAAGAGCGTATGGTATCGCTAGACGAACCAAGTGCGGTTTTGAGAATCTTGGAGGGACAAAAGGAAACAATAGCGGCAAATATTCAGAACTTGCAAGATACATTGTACGCGCTGGAAATTTTGGAGTCGGAGATTAAGCATAGCAATAGTATAGATTTTACTGCGTATGCAAAAGTTCTTTCGAGTGTAAAGGAGAATAGGGATAGTCTCTGGGCTTTCAAAAATATGAAACCAGATTTACGCGCCCATGTTATTAATAAATTCGGCGTGCTTGGTTCGGACAATATAAATTTCTACCAACGAATGATGAACATATTTGACAAGATAATTCAAGCGCAGTCAGAAGATATAACGCCAAACAGCCCAAAAGGCAGAAAGCTTTTGGAATCATTCGCAAGTATGATTCACGAGTTCTTGGACGGCGATATGAGTTTACTTTTCAGCTTACAAGACTTTGAGCGCAAAATCGAGTTTGATACAAGTGAGTTCGCGAAAAAATGGCAACAAGTCGCGCCATTCATTCATGATGCACAACAGATACAAGGCATTTACGACGAAGGGATAGACCTTTTAAAGGGGGATTCACATGATTAAAGTTACTAGCATAGAAAAAAGTTTTGGCGAGCAAAAAGTACTACAGGGCGTAAGTTTCGAGGTGCGCGAGAAAGAAATTTTCGGAATGCTAGGGCCTTCTGGGTCGGGAAAAACCACAATTATCAATATACTAACGCATCAACTTGAAGTAGACAGCGGCATTGCGCAAGTAGATGTCACGCCATTTGAAACGGGTTTGATGCTTGACGAAGACGGATTATATCCTCGCCTAAGCTGTTTGGATAATCTAAACGTGTTTAGCCGAATTTACAGTATGCCGCTAGAAAAATCAATGGAAGCCCTAGAAAACGTAGGTCTAGCTGATGCCGCAAAAAAATCAGTCGCAACATTATCAAAAGGAATGCGCCAGCGTCTAGCCATAGCACGAGCCATTTTGCATTCGCCAAAGGTGCTGTTCCTAGACGAACCAACCAGCGCGCTAGACCCCAGAACCACCGAAGGCATACACGAGTTAATTCAGCAAATAAGAAATCGCGGCGCAACAATTTTTCTAACAACGCACAACATGGACGAAGCCGTAAAACTCTGCGACCGCGTAGTGCTATTACACAAAGGCACAATAGTAGAACAAGGCAACCCAATGGAAATATGTACCCGCCACAATTCCATGCGCAACGTCCCCGACCTTGGCAACGTATTCATGAAAATGACAGGAGCTGATTTATTTGAATAGCGCGAAATCCATATACATCAAGCAGTTACAGGACGTAATAAAAAACCCAGCTGTGCTAAGTCAGTTCATAATATACCCCGTAATGGCATTTCTAATGACCAACGTAGTAGACATGAACATGCCTGGTATGTCCGAATCAGCCTTTGTAACAATGTTCGCGGGAATGTTTGTTGGTATGGCGATTGTAGGCTCGGTAGCACCCGTTATTGCGGAAGACAGAGAACGAAACTCGCTGCGCTTTCTGCTAATGGCGGGGGTGAAGTCTCACGAGTATCTATTAGGAATTGGCGGAGTATTTTTCACATTTTCAGTAATAGGCTGTACCGCACTTGCCATAATGATGCCAAATGCCTCCGCTATTCAAATTTTTGTGATGACATGTTCGCTACTACTAGGCTCGATTGCCTCAATTTTACTAGGCGCAATCGTGGGCATGGGTTCAAGCAACGAGCAGGGCGCAATTGGTTTAAGCTCCGTCGCAGGGCTTGTAATAAGCTTCGGCCCATTTCTAGCAAACATGAGCGGTAATCAAACCATGCAAAACATTTTCCGAATTTTCTACACAATGAACATTGTTGACACAGATGTCACCAGAAACGAAGCAATCGAAAGTTTCGGAATAATCTTTGCAAATGTAGTAGTACTTTCCCTAATATTCGCAGTAGTATACGCAAAGCAAGACCCATCAAATAAAGGAGGCGTTATCATGAAAAAGGCAATAGCAACAATTTTGGCAGTAGCACTTGTAGGCGGCAGTGTAATAGGGGGAATCATATGGCATAACGCAGGCTTCATAGCTACCGACGACGCACAAGTAGCAACCACAATGATTCCAGTAACTGCAACCACCGCAGGCGTAGTAGAACGGCTAACCGTACAAGAGGGCCAAGAAGTAACCTCTGGCGAAAGACTAGGCTGGATTGAAGGCGGCGAATCCATGCGCGCCCCCATAAATGGATTGGTAATGCAAACAAACGTAGTGCAAGGCCAACGGGTATCGCCAATGGAAACCATAGCCGTAATTTCCGACATCAGCAAAGTTCACATACAGGCGAACATTGAAGAAACAGATATTCTAAACGTACAACTAGGGCAAGAAGTTTATGTAAGAATAGACACCTTCGGAAGACAAAGATTTCAAGGCTACGTAGCAGCCATAGGCAACGCAACCTTACCAGACACAAGCCTATCAACCTCCAGAACAACCCAAAGAATCCCAATAGAAGTAAACCTAATAGACGA